>NZ_JBHVUQ010000132.1:0-21394 GCF_042884105.1 Streptomyces sp. NPDC058157 | reverse complement strand
CGCGAGGCCGTCCGCTTCGCCGACGGTGTCGCCACCCTCCACTCGCAGGGTGTGACCCGCTTCGTGGAGCTCGGCCCCGACGGCGTGCTCTGCGCCATGGGTGTCGACTGCGTCGAGGACGTGGTCTTCGTCCCCGTCCTGCGCAAGGGACGCGGCGAGGCCGAAGCCGTGGTCGCCGCCCTGGGTCAGGCGTACGCCCACGGCGTGCCGGTCGACTGGGAGGCCTTCTTCGCCGGGACCGGCGCGCGTCGCGTCGACGTTCCGACGTACGCCTTCCAGCACCAGCACTTCTGGCCGCAGCCGGCCGCCCGCGGCAACGGCGACCCGGCCGGGCTCGGGCTCGGGACGGCGGAACACCCGCTGCTCGGCGCCTGCGTGTCGCTGGCCGGCGGTGACGAGGTGCTGCTGACCGGACGGCTGTCCGTGCAGTCCCACCCGTGGCTGGCGGAGCACGCGGTCGGCGGGACGGTGATCCTCCCGGGGACCGCCTTCGTCGAGCTGGCCGTGCGGGCCGGTGACCAGGTGGGCTGCGGCCGGCTGGTGGAGCTGACGATCGAGGCGCCGCTCGTGCTGCCGGAGACCGGCGGTGTCCAGGTACAGCTGGTCGTGGGGCCCGCGGACGACTCGGGCCTGCGCTCCGTGGAGTTCTTCTCCCGCCCGGAGGGGGCCGAGTTCGACGAGCCGTGGGTGTGGCACGCCTCCGGCGCCGTGGGCGCCGAGCAGGCCGCCCCGGCGACCGGCCTGTCGGCGTGGCCGCCGGCCGGCGCGGCCGAGGTCCCGCTGGAGGGGCTCTACGAGGGCCTCGCCGAGGCCGGGTTCGCGTACGGCCCGCTGTTCCAGGGCCTCAGGGCCGTCTGGCGTTCGGGCGACGAGGTCTTCGCCGAGGTCGCCCTCCCCGAGGACGCGGCCGGTGAGGCGGGCCGCTTCGGCCTGCACCCGGCGCTTCTCGACGCCGCCCTGCACGCGCTGGGCGTGGGCGGGCTGCTCGACGAGACCGCGGGCGGCCACCTGCCGTTCGCCTGGTCGGGAGTCTCCCTGCACGCCTCCGGCGCCGCACGGCTGCGCGTGCGCCTGACCCGTACCGGCCAGGCCGCCGTGTCACTGGAGGTCGCGGACGCCGGCGGCGGCGCCGTGCTGTCCGTGGACTCGCTTGCCCTGCGCCCCGTCGACGGTCAGGCCGCCACGTCCGGCGGCGCGGGCCGCGACTCGATCTTCCGGGTGGACTGGACCCCGGCCGCCCTCGCCACCGCCGAGAGCGGCGACGAGGACCCCGCCGTCGTCGACCTGGCCTCCCGCGACGAGGACGCCGACGTGCCGGCGGCCGCGCTCGCGCTGGCGACCCGGGCCCTGGAGCTGGTGCAGGGCCGGGCGGACGAAGAACGCGCCCTGGTCCTGGTCACCCGAGGCGCCGTCGCCGCCACCGACGGCGACGCGGTCACCGACGTGGCGGCGTCCGTCGTCTGGGGACTGGTGCGCTCCGCCCAGTCGGAGGGTGCGGGCCGCTTCGTCCTCGTCGACGTGGACGACCGCGACGCACTGACCCCGCAGCTGGCCGCCGCGCTCGCCGCCTCCGGCGAAGGACAGGTCGCGCTCCGCGACGGGCGCCTGTTCGTGCCCCGCCTGACCCGTGCCCGGCAGCGGGCCGGCGAGCCGGAAGCCGGCGGTTTCGGCACCGGCCCGATCCTGGTGACCGGCGGTACCGGCGGCCTGGGCGCGATCGTCGCCCGCCACCTGGTGACCGCGCACGGCGTACGCGAGCTGGTGCTGGCGAGCCGGCGCGGCCCGGACGCCCCCGGCGCCGCCGATCTGCGCGACGAACTGCGCGGCCTCGGCGCCGAGGTGACCGTCGCCGCCTGCGACGTCGCCGACCGGGACGCGCTTGCAGCGCTGCTGGCGGCCCACCCGGTCAAGGGTGTCGTCCACGCCGCAGGCGTGGTCGACGACGGCGTCGTCTCCTCCCTGACCCCGCAGCGGCTCGCCGCCGTCCTGGGCGCCAAGGCCGACGCGGCCTGGCACCTGCACGAGCTCACCGCCGGACTGGACCTCGACGCCTTCGTGCTGTTCTCCTCCGCCGCCGGCGTGCTCGGCAGCGCGGGACAGGCCAACTACGCGGCCGCGAACTCCTTCCTCGACGCCCTCGCCGCCCACCGGCACGCCCTCGGCCTGCCCGCGACCTCCCTGGCCTGGGGCCTGTGGGAGGAGACCGCAGGCATGGGCGCGGCCCTCGCCGCGGCCGACGTCGAACGCATGACCCGTGCGGGCCTCCCGCCCCTGACGGCCGACCAGGGCCTCGCCCTCTTCGACACCGCGCCGGAGCTCGGCAGCCCGGCCGTCGTCGCCATGCGGGTCGTGACCGACGGCCTGCGCTCCTGGGCGGCCGGCGGCGACCTGCCGGCCGTCCTGCGCGGACTCGTCCGCGCACCGCTGCGCCGCAGCGCCGGCAACGGCGGCGGCACGGCAGCGGGTTCCGCGCTCCGCGAGCGGCTGCTCGCCGTCCCCGCGCAGGAGCAGGAGCGGCAGGTCCTCGAACTGGTCCGCACGCACGTCGCCGCCGTCCTGGGGCACGCCTCACCCGACGCGATGCAGGCCGACCGGGCCTTCACCGAACTCGGCTTCGACTCGCTGACCGCCGTCGAACTGCGCAACCGGCTCACCAAGGCCACCGGCCTGCGGCTGCCGTCCACCCTCGTCTTCGACTACCCGACCTTCTCCGCCCTGGCCGCCTTCGTGCGCTCCACGGTCCTCGGCACCGAGACCGGCACCCCGCGCACCACCACGGCGCACGGCCGGAGCGACGACGAACCCATCGCGATCGTCGGCATGAGCTGCCGCTTCCCCGGCGGGGTCACGGGCCCCGCCGACCTGTGGCGGCTCGTCGCCGAGGGCGGCGACGGCATCACCGCCTTCCCGACCGACCGCGGCTGGGACCTCGACGCACTGACCGGCGGCGACACCGGGGCCGACGCGCCCTCGTACGTCCGCGAAGGCGGCTTCCTCCACGAGGCGGCCGCCTTCGACCCCGGCTTCTTCGGGATCTCGCCGCGCGAGGCCCTCGCCATGGACCCCCAGCAGCGGCTGCTGCTGGAGGCCTCCTGGGAGGCCGTCGAACACGCCGGCATCGACCCGACCGTGCTGCGCGGCAGCGCGACCGGCGTCTTCACCGGCCTCATGTACCACGACTACGTCACCCGGCTGCACAGCGCGTCCGCCGAGGTCGTCGGACACGCGGGCACGGGCAACCTCGGCAGCATCGCCTCCGGCCGCGTCTCCTACACCTTCGGCTTCGAAGGCCCCGCCGTCACCGTCGACACCGCCTGCTCCTCGTCCCTGGTCGCCCTGCACTGGGCCGTCCAGGCGCTGCGCAGCGGCGAGTGCTCGATGGCCCTCGCCGGCGGTGTGACCGTCATGGCGACGCCGACGACGTTCGTGGAGTTCAGCAAGCAGCGCGGCCTGGCGCCGGACGGGCGCTGCAAGGCGTTCTCCGCGGACGCCGACGGCACGGGCTGGTCCGAGGGCGTCGGCATGATCCTCGTGGAACGCCTGTCGGACGCCGAGCGCAACGGGCACCAGGTCCTGGCCGTGATCCGCGGTACGGCGGTCAACCAGGACGGGGCCTCGAACGGGCTGACCGCCCCCAACGGCCCGTCCCAGCAGCGCGTCATCCGCCAGGCCCTGGCCAACGCGAAGCTCGGCCCCGCCGAGGTGGATGCGGTGGAGGCGCACGGCACCGGTACGACGCTGGGTGACCCGATCGAGGCGCAGGCGCTCCTGGCCACGTATGGGCAGGAACGTTCCGGCGACGAGCCGCTCTACCTCGGCTCCCTGAAGTCCAACATCGGCCATGCCCAGGCCGCCGCCGGCGTCGGCGGCGTCATCAAGATGGTCGAGGCGATGCGGCACGGTGTCCTGCCGAGGACCCTGCACGTCGGCGAGCCTTCGCCGCACGTGGACTGGTCGGCGGGTGCGGTGGAGCTGCTGACGCAGGAGCGGGAGTGGCCGGAGACCGGCCGTCCGCGCCGGGCCGGCGTCTCCTCGTTCGGCATCAGCGGCACCAACGCCCACGTGATCCTGGAGCAGGCCCCGCAGGCCGCACCCCGTGCGGAGCGGCCGTCCTTGCCGCCCCGCACGACCCCCGTCCCGCTGCCCGTGTCGGCCAAGGGCGAGCGCGCCCTCCGGGGTCAGGCCGCCCGCCTGGCCGCCCTGTTCGGGGCCCACCCCGAGCTGGACCCGGCCGACGTCGGCCTGTCCCTGGCCACCACCCGCGCGGTGATGGAGCACCGTGCGGTGGTCCTCGGCGCCGACCCGGTGGCGGCCGCCACGGCGTTCGCCGACGGCGCCGACCTGCCCGAGGTCGTCCGCGGCTTCGCGGGCGCAGGATCTTCCCGCCCGGTGTTCGTGTTCCCGGGGCAGGGTTCGCAGTGGGTCGGCATGGCCGTCGGGCTGCTGGACTCGTCGCCGGTGTTCGCGGCGCGGATCGCGGAGTGCGAGGCCGCCCTGGCGCCCTATGTCGGCTGGTCGCTGATCGAGGTCCTGCGCTCGGATGACCCGCTGGAGCGGGTCGACGTGGTGCAGCCCGTTCTCTTCGCGGTGATGGTGGCGCTGGCCGAGGTCTGGAAGTCCTACGGGGTCGAGCCTGCGGCCGTGATCGGCCATTCCCAGGGTGAGATCGCCGCCGCCTGCGTGGCCGGGGCGCTGTCCCTGGAGGACGCGGCCAAGGTCGTGGCCCTGCGCAGCCAGGCGATCGACGCCATCGCCGGTCTCGGCGGCATGGTCTCCGTCAGCCTCCCGGCCGCCGACGCGGCGGAGCGGATCGCGGCGACCTTCGGCGACCGCCTGGCGGTTGCCGCGGTGAACGGCCCGTCTTCGACGGTGGTCTCGGGCGACGCGGACGCCTGCGAGGAACTCGTCGCCACCCTCGAAGCCGAGGGGATCCGGGCCCGCCGGGTCGCGGTGGAGTACGCCTCGCACTGTGCCCACGTGGAGAAGCTCGAAGCCGAACTGGCCGACCTCCTGTCCGGTCTGAACCCCCGCCAGTCTTCCGTCCCCATGTACTCGACCCTGACGGGCGAGCTGCTGGACGGGACCGAGCTGGACGGCGCGTACTGGTACCGGAACCTGCGCAACCCCGTCCTGTTCGAGCAGGGCGTGAACGCGGCTCTGGCCGACGGGTACCGGCTGTTCATCGAGTCGAGTCCGCACCCGGTCCTGGCCGTCGGGCTGTCGCAGACGTTCGAGGCGTTCGATGCGCCGGAAGGCGGCCTCGAACCCGTCGCGCTCGGCTCGCTGCGCCGTGACGAGGGCGGTCTGGGCCGGGTGTTCACCTCGCTCGCCGAGGCCTGGGTCAACGGTGCCACCGTCGACTGGGCCAAGGCCTTCGACGGCACCGGCGCCCGGCGCACGGACCTGCCGACCTATGCCTTCCAGCACCGGCACTTCTGGCCGCAGCCCAAGGCCGTCGCCCCGGCGGCCGCCGTCGTAGCAGATCCGGTGGACACGGCCTTCTGGGAAGCCGTCGAACGCGAGGACCTGGAGGCGCTGACCGCCACCCTCGACGTCTCCGGCGAGCAGCCCTGGAGCGACGTGCTCCCCGCCCTCTCGCACTGGCGCCGCGAACGCCGCGAACAGGCCGCCGTCGACACCTGGCGCTACAAGGTCGCCTGGAAGCGGCTCCCCGCCTCCCCCCGCACGCACACCCCCACCGGCACCTGGCTGGTGGCCGTGCCCGAGGGCGGGGACGCGGGCCCGGCCGGCGACGCCGTCGCCGCCCTCACGGCACGCGGCATGGACCTCGTGCCCGTCGCCGTGCCGGTGCCCGCACCCGACCGGGACCACGGCGCGGAGCGGGCGGCCCTGGCCGGCCGGCTCGCCGAGGCGACCGGGGAGACCGGCTTCCGCGGCGTCGTCTCGCTGCTGGCCCTGGGCGGCGCGGCACCGGTCGACGGCGCCTCCGCCGGCGCCGGCGCGGCCGCCACCCTGGTGCTGCTGCAGGCGCTGGGCGACGCGGAGATCGAGGCGCCGCTGTGGTGCGTCACCCGTGGCGCCGTGGACCCGTCGGAGGGCGGCGCCGGGAACGGCGAGCAGCCCGACCCGCTCCAGGCACAGGTCTGGGGCCTCGGCCGGGTGGCCGCACTGGAACACCCCGCCCGCTGGGGCGGTCTGGTCGACCTCCCCGCGACGGACGACGAGCGGACGTGGGACGACCTCGCCGCGGCCCTGGTCCGCACGGACGGCGAGGACCAGCTGGCGGTGCGCGGCACCGGCCTGCTGGGCCGGCGCCTGGTCCGCGCCGCGCTGGGCGAGCGCGCCGCCACCGCACCCCGCTGGCAGCCGCGCGGCACCGCCCTGATCACCGGCGGTACGGGGGCGCTCGGCGCCCACGTGGCCCGCTGGCTCGCCGCCAACGGCGCCGAACACCTCGTCCTGACCAGCCGGCGCGGCCCCGACGCACCCGGCGCCCAGGAACTGGCCGCGGAACTCACCGCCCTCGGCGCCCGCGTCACCGTCGAAGCCTGCGACGCGGCGGACGGGGCGGCCGTGGCGGCCCTGGCCGGACGCCTCGCCGAACGCGGCGACACCGTCCGCGGCGTCGTACACGCCGCCGGCGTGAGCGGCGGCGGCACACTCGACGACATCGACGTGCGCACCTACGCCGACGTCGTGGCCGGCAAGGCCGCCGGCGCCGACCACCTGGACCGGGCCTTCGGCGACGGCCTCGACGCCTTCGTGCTCTTCTCCTCGAACGCCGGGGTGTGGGGCGGCTCCACCCAGGGTGCCTACGCGGCGGCCAACGCCCACCTGGACGCCCTCGCCCGCAGCCGCCGCGCCCGCGGGCTCACCGCCACCTCGGTCGCCTGGGCCACCTGGGGCGGCGGGGGCATGTCGGACGGGGCCACCGGCGAACAGCTGGCCCGCCTCGGACTGCCGCCCATGCCGCCGGAGCGCGCCCTCACCGCCCTCCAGCAGGCCCTCGACCACGACGACACCTGCCTGACCGTCGCCGACATCGCCTGGGAGCGGTTCGCGCCCACCTTCACGGTGTCCCGGCCGAGCGCCCTGCTCGCCGACCTGCCCGAAGCGCGCAGCGCCCTCGCGCAGGGCGCGGACGCCGACGCGGCCGACGCGCCCGAGGGCGCGGCCGGGGAGCTGCGGCAGCGCCTGGACGCCAAGGGCGCCGCCGAACGCCATCGCGTCCTGCTGGAACTCGTACGCACCGTGGCCGCACAGGTCCTCGGCCACGACTCCCTGGACGCGGTCGCGCCCGCGAGCGCCTTCCGCGAGCTCGGCTTCGACTCGCTGACGGCGGTCGAACTGCGCAACCGGCTCGGTGCCGCGACCGGCCTGCGGCTGCCCACCACCATCGGCTTCGACCACCCCACGCCGACGGCGCTGGCCCGGCGGCTGCACGACGAGATGTTCGGCACGGCCGACGGGGACCGTGCGGCCCTGCCGGCGGCGGCCCCCGTCGCGGCCGACGACGACCCGATCGTCATCGTCGGCATGAGCTGCCGCTTCCCCGGTGGGGTCGGCTCGCCCGAACAGCTGTGGCAGCTGGTCGAGGGCGGGGTCGACGCCGTCTCCGCCTTCCCCGCCGACCGCGGCTGGGACCTTGAGCGGCTCACCGGCCGCGACGGCTCCTCCGGGGCCGCCGAGGGCGGTTTCCTCTACGACGCCCCCGCGTTCGACCCCACCCTGTTCGGGATCTCCCCGCGCGAGGCCCTCGCCATGGACCCCCAGCAGCGCCTGCTGCTGGAAACCTCCTGGGAGGTCTTCGAGCGGGCCGGGATCGACCCCGTCTCGCTGCGCTCCACCGCCACCGGCGTCTTCACCGGCACCAACGGCCAGGACTACGGCGCGCTGCTGATGGCCGACCCGGAGAGCCAGGGCGGCTACGCCCTGACCAGCAACGCGGCCAGCGTCGTCTCCGGCCGCATCTCCTACACCTTCGGCCTGGAGGGGCCGGCCGTCACCATCGACACGGGCTGCTCGTCGTCGCTGGTCGCCCTGCACCTGGCGGCGCAGGCGCTGCGCAACGGTGAATGCTCCCTGGCCCTGGCCGGCGGTGTGACCGTGATGTCCATCCCGGGCGCGTTCGTGGAGTTCACCAAGCAGGGCGGACTGGCCGCCAACGGCCGCTGCAAGCCCTTCGCGGCCGCGGCGGACGGCACCGGCTGGGGCGAGGGCGTCGGCATGCTGCTCGTCGAACGCCTCTCGGACGCCCGCAGGAACGGCCACCCGGTCCTCGCGGTGGTCCGCGGCTCCGCCGTCAACCAGGACGGCGCCTCCAACGGCCTGACCGCCCCCAACGGCCCGTCCCAGCAGCGCGTCATCCGCCAGGCCCTCGCCTCGGCCCGGCTGACCACCGCCGACGTCGACGCGGTCGAGGCGCACGGCACCGGCACCACGCTGGGCGACCCCATCGAGGCGCAGGCGCTGATCGCCACGTACGGCGAGGAGCGCCCGGCGGACCGGCCGCTCTACCTCGGCTCGATCAAGTCCAACCTGGGGCACACCCAGGCGGCCGCGGGCGTCGCGGGCGTCATCAAGATGGTGATGTCGCTCCACCACGGCGTGCTGCCGCAGACCCTGCACGTGGACGAGCCGACCCCGCACGTGGACTGGTCGGCCGGCACGGTCCGGCTGCTGACCGAGGCGCGGGACTGGCCGGAGGCCGGGCGTCCGCGCCGCGCGGGCGTCTCCTCCTTCGGCGTGAGCGGCACCAACGCGCACGTCATCCTGGAGCAGGCCCCCGAACGGCCCGCCCCCGCGCCGCAGCCGCAGGCCCCCGCCACCGAGCTCCCGGCCGTGCCGTGGCCGCTGTCCGGCAAGACCGGGGCCGCCCTGCGCGCCCAGGCCGCCCGGCTCGCCGCCGAGGCGGACGCCGGGGCCCGGGCGGTCGACGTGGGCCTGTCCCTGGCGACCACGCGCGCCGCACTGGAACACCGCGCCGTCGTCCTCGGACCGCACTTCACGGACTCCCTGACCGCCCTGGCCGAGGGCCGCGAGGCGCCCGGCACGGTCCGCGGCCACGTCCCCGCCACCGCGGTGGACACCGGCCCGGTGTTCGTCTTCCCGGGGCAGGGTTCGCAATGGGTCGGCATGGCCGTCGGCCTCCTCGACTCCTCGCCGGTGTTCGCGGCGCGGATCGCGGAGTGCGAGGCGGCCCTGGCGCCCCATGTCGACTGGTCCCTGACCGAGGTCCTGCGCTCCGACTCCGCCCTCGAAGGGGTCGACGTCGTCCAGCCGTTGCTGTTCGCGGTGATGGTGGCGCTGGCCGAGGTCTGGAAGTCCTACGGCGTCGAGCCCGCGGCCGTGATCGGCCACTCCCAGGGCGAGATCGCCGCGGCCTGTGTCGCGGGGGCGCTCTCGCTGGAGGACGCCGCGAAGGTGGTGGCCCTGCGGAGCCAGGCGATCGACGCCATCGCCGGTCTCGGCGGCATGGTCTCCGTCGGCCTCCCGGCCGCTGACGCGGCCGAACGGATCGCCGCCTCCTTCGGAGACCGCCTGGCCGTCGCCGCCGTCAACGGCCCCGTCTCCACGGTGGTCTCCGGTGACGCGGACGCCTGCGAGGAACTCGTCGCCGTCCTCGAAGCGGAGGGTGTCCGGGCCCGTCGTGTGGCGGTGGAGTACGCCTCGCACTGTGCCCACGTGGAGAAGCTCGAAGCCGAACTGGCCGACCTGCTGTCCGGTCTGAACCCGCGCCAGGCATCGGTCCCCATGTATTCGACCCTGACGGGTGAGCTGCTGGACGGGACCGAGCTGGACGGCGGCTACTGGTACCGGAACCTGCGCAACACCGTCCTGTTCGAGCAGGCCGTGAAGGCGGCCCTGGCCGACGGGCACCGGCTGTTCATCGAATCCAGCCCGCACCCCGTGCTCGCCGTCGGCCTCGCGGAGATGGACGCCCTCGCGCTCGGCTCGCTGCGGCGTGACGAAGGCGACCTGCGCCGCCTGTTCACCTCCCTCGCCGAGGCCTGGGTCAACGGTGCCACCGTCGACTGGACGGCCGTCTTCGACGGCACCGGCGCCCGGCGCACCGACCTGCCCACCTACGCCTTCCAGCACCAGCGCTTCTGGCCGCAGCCCAAGACAGCGGAGGAAACCGGGCAGGCCGCCGCCGACCCGGCGGACGCCGCCTTCTGGGAGGCCGTCGAGAGCGAGGACCTGGACGCGCTGACCGCCACCCTCGACGTCGAGGACGGCACGTCGCTCAAGGCCGTGCTGCCCGCGCTGTCCCACTGGCGGCGCGAACGCCGCGAGCAGTCCGCGGTGGACGGCTGGCGCTACAAGGTCGCCTGGAAGCCTCTCACCGAGGCCACGGGCGCCCGCCTCGACGGGACCTGGATCGTCGCGGTCCCGGCCGCCGGCACCGCCGCCGAGCTCGTCGCCGGGTGCCTGCGCACCCTGGAGGCCCGCGGCGCCCACCCGGTCGTCGTGCCCGTCGCCGTCGCCGACGGCACCCGGGCCGAGCTCGCCGCCCGGCTCACGCAGCTGCTGGCCGCGCCGGAACCCGTACACGGCGTCCTGTCCCTGCTCGCCCTCGACGACACGCCGCACGCCGCCGAACCGGCGCTGCCCGACGGCGTCTTCACCGGGCTGCTGCTCATCCAGGCGATGGCGGACGCCGCCGCCCGGGTCCCGCTGTGGTCCGTGACCCGGGGCGCGGTCGCCGTACGCGCCGACGAACCTCCGGCGCGGCCCGCCCAGGCGCAGACCTGGGGCATGGCCAGGGTCGCCTCGCTCGAGCACGCGGCCTTCTGGGGCGGCCTGGTCGACCTGCCGGAGGACGTCGACGAGCGGGCGCTGACCCGGCTCGTCGAGGCCCTGGCCCGGCCCGACGACGAGGACCAGCTCGCGGTGCGCTCCGGCGGGGTCTTCGGCCGCAGGCTCGCCCCCGCCGGGTCCGCCCGCGACGCGGCCGTCCGCCAGTGGCGGCCCACCGGGACCGTCGTGGTCACCGGTGGCACCGGCGCGCTGGGCGGCCACGTCGCCGACTGGCTCGCCGAACGCGGAGCCGAGCACATCGTGCTCACCAGCCGCCGCGGCGAGCTGGCACCCGGCGCCGACGAGCTGCGCGCCCGGCTCACCGCCGCCGGGGCACGAGTGACGATCGCCGCCTGCGACGTCGCCGACCGGGACTCCGTGGCCCGGCTGGTCCGTTCCCTCGCGGACGCCGGCGACCCCGTCCGGGCCGTCATGCACACCGCGGGCGTCGGACACCTCCTCCCGCTCGTCGCCACCGACGTCGCCGAGTTCGCACGCATCGCCTCCGGCAAGGTCGCCGGCGCCCGTCACTTCGACGAGCTCCTCGACCCGGCGACGCTCGACGCGGTCGTCTACTTCTCGTCCATCGCCGGTGTGTGGGGCGTCGGCGACCACGGCGCGTACGCCGCCGCCAACGCCCACCTCGACGCGCTCGCCGAGCGGCGCCGGGCCGAGGGCGCCCCCGTCCTCTCCGTGGCCTGGGGCCCCTGGGCGGCCGGCGGCATGGTCAGCGAGGAGGCCCACGAGCAGCTGCGGCGGCGCGGCGTACCCCTGATCACCCCGGAGCCCGCCATGGTGGCCCTCCAGCGGGCCCTCGACCTCGACGACACCTTCGTCGCCGTCGCCGACGTGGACTGGGACCGTTTCGTCCCGGCCTTCTGCGTGGCCCGCAACCGCCCCCTCATCGGCGACCTGCCGCAGGTCCAGCGGGTCCTGGAGGCCGCCGACGCCGACGCCGACCAGGCGCAGAACGACTCCGCGGCCGGGTTCCGCCGTCATATCGCGGCACTAGCGGAGGACGAACGCCCGGCGGCCATCCTGGATCTCGTACGGACACAGGCGGCGGCGGTACTCGGACATCCGAATGCCGACGCCGTGGAACCCACGCGGGCGTTCCGGGACTTCGGCTTCGACTCGTTGACCGCCGTGGAACTGCGCAACCGCCTGACGGCGGCCACCGGACTGCGGTTGCCGACCACGCTGGTATTCGATCACCCCAGCCCGGCAGGGCTGGCCGACTACCTGCGCGGGGAACTCGTCGGCGGCGACGCCGACGCCGGCCTGATGTCCGTCGACGAGATCGACCGGCTGGAAGCAGCGCTGGCGCTGAGGGAGAGCGATGACATCGGCAGGGTCCGGATCGTCATGCGGCTCGAATCACTGCTCGCGAAGCTGGCTAAGGGCACGGAGTCGCTGAGCAACGCCTCCTCGGTCGTCGAGCAGCTCGGAGCGGCGACGAACGACGAGCTCTTCGACCTCATCGACCGGGACCTGGGAGCTTTCTGAGCTTCCGGCACCCCCGACCCCCTGAGCCGGCCAGTCCTGGACCTACTGACCAACTCAAGGGGAGCGACGTTCGATGGCGGACGAGGAAAAGCTTCGGGAATACCTCACCAGGGTGGTAGCCGAACTGCACCAGACGCGTCAGCGGCTGCGTGACGTGGAGTCCGAGGAGCAGGAGCCCATCGCCATCATCGGGATGGGCTGCCGCTTCCCTGGGGGCGTCAGCTCCCCGGAGGACCTGTGGCAGCTCCTGTCCGCCGAGGGCGACGCCGTCTCCGGGTTCCCGGCCGACCGCGGCTGGGACCTGGAGCGGCTGTACGACCCGGACCCGGACCACCCGGGTACGACGTACGCGCGCGAAGGCGGCTTCCTCGACGGCGTCGCCGACTTCGACCCCGCCTTCTTCGGGATCTCCCCCCGCGAGGCCCTCGCCATGGACCCCCAGCAGCGCCTGCTGCTGGAGACCTCCTGGGAGGCGTTCGAACGGGCCGGCCTGGGCCCCGCCGCGCTGCGCGGCAGCCGCACCGGCGTCTTCGTCGGCGCGGCGGCGCAGGGCTACGGCATCGGCCTCGGCCGCTCCGGCGACGGCTCCGAGGGGCACGCCCTCACCGGCAGCGTCACCTCGGTGCTCTCCGGCCGCCTCTCCTACACCCTCGGCCTCGAAGGGCCGGCCGTCACCCTCGACACGGCCTGCTCCTCGTCCCTCGTCGCCCTGCACACCGCCTGCCAGGCGCTGCGCAACGACGACTGCTCGCTGGCGCTCGCCGGCGGCGTCACCGTCATGTCCAACCCCGGCGGATTCCTGGAGTTCAGCCGCCAGCGCGCCCTCGCCCGCGACGGGCGCTGCAAGGCGTTCGCCGAGGCCGCCGACGGCATGGGCATGGCCGAGGGCGTCGGCCTGCTGGTCGTCGAGAAGCTCTCCGACGCCCGCCGCAACGGCCACCCCGTCCTCGCCGTGATCCGCGGCTCCGCCGTCAACCAGGACGGCGCCTCCAACGGCCTCACCGCCCCCAGCGGCCCCTCCCAGCAGCGGGTCATCCGCCAGGCCCTCGCCGACGCCCGCCTGTCCTCCGACCAGATCGACGCGGTCGAGGCCCACGGCACCGGCACCGCGCTCGGCGACCCCATCGAGGCGCAGGCCCTCCTCGCCACCTACGGCCAGGGCCGCGACGCCGACGACCCGCTGTGGCTCGGCTCCGTCAAGTCGAACATCGGCCACACCCAAGCCGCCGCCGGCGTCGCCGGCGTCATCAAGATGGTCGAGGCGATGCGCCGCGGCGTGCTGCCCAAGACGCTGCACGTCGACGAGCCGTCCTCGCACGTCGACTGGACCGCCGGCCGCGTCGAACTGCTCACCGAGCGGCGGACCTGGCCCGTCCGCGAGGACCGCCCCCGCCGGGCCGGCGTCTCCTCGTTCGGCATCAGCGGCACCAACGCCCACGTCATCGTCGAAGAGGCCCGCGCCGAAAGCCGGCCGGACCCCGAACCCGCCGCCCGCGGCGCCGTCGTGCCATGGGTGCTGTCCAGCCGCTCCGAAGCGGGCGTCCGGGCCCAGGCCGAACGCCTCGCCGGGTTCCTGCGCGTCCACCTCGGACTGGACCCCGCCGACGTCGGCGTCTCCCTGGCCACCACCCGGCACGCCTTCGAACACCGGGCCGTACTCGTCGGCCGTGACCCGGCCGCCCTGCTGGAGGCCGTCGAGGCACTCGCCCAGGGCGGCGGCACCCTCGGACAGCCGGTCGCCGGCCGCACCGCCTTCCTCTTCACCGGCCAGGGCGCCCAGCGCGCCGGCGCGGGCCGGGAGCTGTACGGCGCCTTCCCCGTCTTCGCCGAGGCCCTCGACCAGGTCTGCGCGGCCGTGGACCCGCGGCTGGGGTGCTCCCTGCGGGAGGTCATGTTCGCGGAGGACCCCACCGCGCTCGACCGCACCGAGTTCACCCAGCCCGCCCTGTTCGCCCTCGAAGTGGCCCTGTACCGGCTCGTCGAGAGCTGGGGCGTCAAGCCCGACCACCTCCTCGGGCATTCGGTCGGCGAGATCGCCGCCGCGCATGTGGCGGGGGTGTTCTCGTTGGAGGACGCGGCCCGTCTGGTCGTGGCGCGCGGCCGGCTGATGCAGGCGCTGCCCGCGGGCGGCGCCATGGTCTCCGTACGCGCCCCGGAGGCGGAGGTCGCCGAGCTGGTCGCCGGGTACGGGGACGTCAGCGTCGCCGCCGTCAACGGGCCTTCCTCGGTCGTCGTCTCGGGTGCGGCCGACGCCGTCGCCGAGATCGCGGGCCTGCTCGCCGACCGGGGGGTGAAGACGAAGCGGCTGACCGTCAGCCACGCCTTCCACTCCCCGCTCATGGAGCCGATGCTCGACGCCTTCCGCGAGGTCGCCGAGACCGTCGCGTACGCGGCGCCCGCCATCCCCCTCGTCTCGAACCTCACGGGCGAGCCGGCCTCCGCCGAGGACCTGTGCTCCGCCGACTACTGGGTGCGCCACGTCCGCGAAGCCGTCCGCTTCGCCGACGGCGTCGCCGCCCTCCACGGCCAGGGCGTCACCCGCTTCGTCGAACTCGGCCCGGACGGCGTCCTGTCCGCCATGGCAGCCGACACCGCCCCCGACGCCGTGTACGCACCCGTGCTGCGCAAGGGCCGCGAGGAGGCCGAGTCGGCCGTCGCCGCCCTCGGCCGCGCCCACGTCCACGGCGTCACCGTCGACTGGTCCGCCTTCTTCGCCGCCACCGGCGCCCGCCGCACCGAACTGCCCACCTACGCCTTCCAGCACGAGCGCTACTGGCCCACCGCCCCCGCGCCCGCCGCGTCCCCGGCCGCAGCGTCGGCCGGGGACCCGGCCGACGCCGAGTTCTGGGCCGCGGTCGAGGAACAGGACCTCGAGGCGCTGTCGCAGGCCGTCGCCGCGGAGGAGTCCGCGCGCCCCCTCCTCGACGCCGTGCTCCCCGTGCTCTCCTCGTGGCGCAAGCGGCAGCGCGAGCGCTCCGTCGTCGACGGCTGGCGCTACGCCGTCGCCTGGAAGCCGCTCGTCGAGAAGAGCACCGCCACACCCTCCGGCCAGTGGCTCGTCGTCGTCCCCGCCGGGCACGCCGACGACCCGGCCGTCACCGGATCCGTCACCACCCTCGAGGAATCCGGCGCCACCGTGACGCGCCTGGAGGTCCCCGCCGCCGGCACCGGCCGCGCCGGCCTCGCCGCCGCCCTCGCCGAAGCCGCCCCCGACGGGGACCGGTTCGCCGGAGTGCTCTCGCTCCTCGCCCTGGACGAGACCCTCCTGCCCGAGGGCGCCGGCGTGGTGCGCGCGGGCCTCGCCGCCACCCTCGCCCTCGTCCAGGCCCTCGGCGACGCCGAGGTGACCGCCCGGCTGTGGTGCGCCACCCGCGGCGCCGCCGCCACCGGCCGCTCCGACACGCTCACCAGCCCCGTACAGGCCCAGGTCTGGGGCCTGGGCAAGGTCGCCGCCCTCGAACACCCCGACCGCTGGGGCGGCCTCGTCGACCTGCCCGCCGCCCTCGACCCGCGGGCCCGCGCCCGCCTGGCCGCGGTGCTCGCCGCCGCCGACGGGGAGGACCAGGCGGCCGTCCGCGCCGCCGGCACCTACGTACCCCGCCTCGTGCGCCCCGCCGCCGCGGCCGCGCCCACCGAGGGCTGGACCCCGCGCGGCACCGTCCTGGTCACCGGCGGTACCGGCGCGCTCGGCGCCCGCATCGCCCGCCGCCTCGCCGACCGGGGCGCCGAACACCTCGTCCTGACCAGCCGGCGCGGACCCGACGCCCCCGAAGCCCGCGCCCTGCGCGAGGACCTCGAGGCCCGCGGCGCCACCGTCACCATCACCGCCTGCGACGTCGCCGACCTCACCGCCCTGCGCGCACTCGTCGCCGGCCTCGCCGACCGGGGCACCCCCGTGCGTTCCGTCGTGCACACCGCCGGCGTCGGCCAGCTGTTCCCGCTCACCGACACCGAGCCCCGCCACCTCGCCGAGATCCTGCACGCCAAGGTCCTCGGCGCCGCCAACCTCGACACCGTCTTCGCCGGCCCCGACGACCTGGACGCCTTCGTCCTCTACTCCTCCATCAGCAGCATCTGGGGCAGCGGGGACCAGGGCGCGTACGCCGCGGCCAACGCCCACCTCGACGCCCTGGCCCGCAACCGCCGCGACCGCGGCCTGCCCGCCACCTCCGTGGCCTGGGGCGCCTGGGGCGGCGGCGGCATGGCCGACGGCCACGCGGGGGAGCACCTGCGCCGCCGCGGCCTGCCCGCCATGGACCCGGAGCACGCCGTCACCGCCCTGGAGCGGGCCGTCGTCGGCGACGAGACCCTCACGGCCGTCGCCGACGTGGACTGGGAGCGGTTCGTCCCCGCCTTCACCTCCGCCCGCCCGCGCCCCTTCATCGGCGACCTCGCCGAGGTGCGCCTGGCGCTCGCCGAGCAGAGCGCCGTCCCCGACGGCGCCGAGCACACGGCCCTCCTCAAGGGCCGCCTCACCGGCCTGTCCGCAGGCGAACGCGACCGCGTCCTGCTGGAACTGGTCCGCACCCAGGCGGCCGAGGTCCTCGGCCACGCCTCCGCCGAGGCCATGCCCGCCGGCCGGGCCTTCCGCGAACTGGGCTTCGACTCGCTGACCGCCGTCGAACTGCGCAACCGGCTCGGCGCCGCCACCGGCCTGCGCCTGCCCACCACCATGGTCTTCGACTACCCCACCCCCCGGGTCCTCGCCGACTACCTGCGCGGCGAACTCTTCGGCACCGGCGAGGACGTCGTCGCCGCGGCCGGCCTGGCCACCGCCGCCGACGACGACCCGATCGCGATCGTCGGCATGGGCTGCCGCTACCCCGGCGGCGTCGGCAGCCCCGAACAGCTGTGGGACCTCGTCGCCTCCGGCACCGACGCCGTCGCCGAGTTCCCCGACGACCGGGGCTGGGACCTGGAACGGCTCTACCACCCCGACCCCGACCACCCCGGCACCTCCTACGCCAAGGAGGGCGGCTTCCTCACCGGCGCCGGCGCGTTCGACGCCGCGTTCTTCGGGATCTCGCCGCGCGAGGCCCTCGCCATGGACCCGCAGCAGCGCCTCCTCCTGGAGACCGTCTGGGAGGCCGTCGAACGTGCCGGCATCGACCCCCAGACCCTGCGCGGCAGCGCCACCGGCGTCTTCGCCGGCACCAACGGCCAGGACTACCCGTCCCTGCTGATGGCGGCCCCGGAAGCCGCCGAGGGCTACCTCGGCACCGGCAACGCGGCCAGCGTCGTCTCCGGCCGGGTCTCCTACGCGCTCGGCCTGGAGGGCCCGGCGATCACCGTCGACACCGCCTGCTCCTCCTCCCTCGTCGCCCTCCACCTCGCCGCGCAGGCCCTGCGCGGCGGCGAATGCTCGCTCGCCGTCGTCGGCGGCGCCATGGTGATGGCCACCCCGTCCACCTTCGTCGACTTCTCCCGCCAGCGCGGCCTCGCCCTCGACGGCCGCTGCAAGTCCTTCGCGGGCGCCGCCGACGGCACCGGCTGGGCCGAGGGCGTCGGCGTGCTCCTCGTCGAACGCCTCTCCGACGCCCGCCGCAACGGCCACCAGGTCCTCGCCGTCGTCCGGGGCTCCGCCATCAACCAGGACGGCGCCTCCAACGGCCTCACCGCCCCCAACGGCCCCGCCCAGCAGCGCGTCATCCGCCAGGCCCTCGCCGCCGCCGGCCTCACCTCCGCGGAGGTCGACCTCGTCGAGGCGCACGGCACCGGCACCACCCTCGGCGACCCCATCGAGGCCCAGGCCCTCCTCGCCACCTACGGCCAGGAGCGCGACGCCGACGACCCCCTGTGGCTCGGCTCGCTGAAGTCGAACATCGGCCACGCCCAGGCCGCCGCAGGCGTCGGCGGCATCATCAAGACGGTCCTGGCCATGCGCCACGGGCTGATGCCGCGCACCCTCCACGTCGACGAGCCGACCCCGCACGTCGACTGGGCCTCCGGCGCCGTCCGCCTGCTCACCGAGGAACGGCAGTGGCCGGCCCGCGAGGACCGGCCGCGCCGCGCCGCCGTCTCCTCCTTCGGCGTCAGCGGCACCAACGCCCACGTCATCGTCGAGGAAGCCCCGCCCGCCGACCCCGCCGACCCCGCCCCCCAGGAGACCGCGCCCCCCGCCGGCCCGCTGCCCGTGCTGGTCTCCGGCCGCGGCGCACCCGCGCTGCGCGCCCAGGCCGCCGCCCTGCACGAGCTGCCCGACGGCCCGGACCTCCTCGACCTGGCCCACGCGCTGGCCACCACCCGCACCGCCTTCGACCACCGGGCCGTCGTCCTCGCCGACGACCGGGCCGCCCTCGCCGAGGGCCTGGCCGCGCTCGCCGAGGGCCGCGAACTGCCGCACGTCCTCACCGCGACCGCCGACGCCGAGGGCCGCACCGCGTTTCTCTTCACCGGCCAGGGCGGCCAGCGCGCCGCCATGGGCCGGGAGCTGTACGGCGCCTTCCCCGTCTTCGCCGAGGCCCTCGACCAGGTCTGCGCCCACACGGACCCGGAACTGGACCGCCCGCTGCTGGAGGTCATGTTCGCCGAGGATTCCGCGGACCTGGACCGCACCGAGTACACGCAGCCGGCCCTGTTCGCGCTCGAAGTGGCCCTGTACCGGCTCGTGGAGAGCTGGGGCGTCAAGCCCGACCACCTCCTCGGGCACTCCGTCGGCGAGATCGCCGCCGCGCATGTGGCGGGGGTGTTCTCGTTGGAGGACGCGGCCCGTCTGGTCGTGGCGCGCGGCCGGCTGATGCAGGCGCTGCCCGCGGGCGGCGCCATGGTCTCCGTACGCGCCCCGGAGGCGGAGGTCGCCGAGCTGGTCGCCGGGTACGGGGACGTCAGCATTGCCGCCGTCAACGGGCCTTCCTCGGTCGTCGTCTCGGGTGCGGCCGACGCCGTCGCCGAGATCGCGGGCCTGCTCGCCGACCAGGGGGTGAAGACCAAGCGGCTGACCGTCAGCCACGCCTTCCACTCCCCGCTGATGGACCCGATGCTGGACGAGTTCCGCACGGTCCTGGACTCCGTCACCTTCACCGCGCCGGCCCTCGACATCGTCTCGAACCTCACGGGTGAGGTGGCTTCGGCGGAAGACCTCTGCTCGCCGGAGTACTGGGTGCGCCACGTCCGCGAGGCCGTCCGCTTCGCCGACGGCGTCACCACCCTGCACGCCCAGGGCGTCACCCGGTTCGTCGAACTCGGCCCGGACGCCGTCCTCGCCGCCATGGGCGCCGAATGCGCCGACGCCGTCTTCGTCCCCGTCCAGCGCACGGGCCGCGACGCCCGCGAGGCGCTCCTGCGCGCCCTGGCCACCGCCCACGTCCACGGCGCCGGCGTCGACTGGACGGCCTTCTTCGCCGGGACCGGCGCGCGCCGCGTCGACCTGCCCACGTACGCCTTCCAGCACGAGCGCTACTGGCCCGGCAACCGCGGCGGCTGGACGGGCGACGCGAAGGGCCTCGGACTCGCACCGGCCGGCCACCCCCTCCTCGGCGCCGCCGTCGCACTCGCCGACGGCGAGGGAGCCCTGCTCACCGGCCGCCTCTCCACCCGCACCCACCCCTGGCTCGCCGACCACGCGGTCGGCGGCACGGTCATCGTGCCCGGCACCGCCTGGGTGGAGATCGCCGTCCGCGCCGGCGACCAGCTCGGCTGCGGCCACCTCGAAGAACTCGCCCTGGAGACCCCGCTCACCCTGCCCCCGGGCAGCGCGGTCCACCTCCAGGTCGTCCTCGGCCCCGAGGAGGACGGCGGACGCCGCACCCTCACCGCGTACGCACGCCCCGACACCTCCGCGTTCGAGGAGCCCTGGACCCGGCACGTCACCGGCGTGGTGGCCCCGGCCGCCCCCGCCGCCTCCTTCGACCTCCAGGCCTGGCCGCCGGCCGGCGCCGAAGAGGTGCCCGTCGACGGCCTCTACGAACAGCTCGCCGAAGCCGGCTTCGCCTACGGGCCCGCCTTCCGCGGCCTGCGCCGAGCCTGGCGCAGCGCCGACGCCGTCCACGCCGAGGTGGAGCTGCCCGAGGAGGCGGCCGCCGACGCCGGCCGCTTCGGCCTGCACCCGGCACTGCTCGACGCGGCGCTCCACGCCGTCGGACTCGGCGGTCTCGTCGAGGATTCCGGCCGCGGCCTGCTCCCCTTCCTCTGGTCGGGCGCCTCCCTGTACGCCACCGGCGCCACCACGCTGCGCGTCGTCCTGAAGGCGGCCGGCTCCGACGCCGTGTCCCTGCTGCTCGCCGACGGCTCGGGGCGGCCCGTGGCCGCCGTCGACTCCCTCGTCCTGAGGCCGGTCGACGTCGCCCGGCTGCGCCCGGCCGCCACCGGTGACGACGCCCTGCACCAGCTCGAATGGGCCCCACTGCCCGTCACCGCCGACGCCGCCCGGGCCACCGGCGAGGCCCCCGTCGTCCACGCCGACCCGGCCGCGCTGCTCGCGCTGCTGCGCGCGGACGCCACGGCCCCGCTGCCCGCCACCGTGTTCGCCGCCGTCCACGGCGACACCGCCGAAGGCGTCCCCGGTGCGGTCCACGAGACGGCACGCACGGCACTGGAACTGGTCCGCGAATGGCTCGCCGACCCGCGCTGCGAGGACTCCCGGCTCGTCCTGCTGACCCGAGGCGCCGTCGCGACCCGCGCCGCCGAAGACGTACGCGACCTGCCGGCCGCCGCCGTCTGGGGCCTCCTGCGCACCGCCCAGTCCGAGAACCCCGGCCGGTTCGGCCTGGTCGACCTGGACGGCACGCAAGCCGCGGACACCACCGGCGGGATCCCGGCCGTCCCGGCCGCCGTGACCGCCGCGCTCGCCGCCGGCGAACCGCAGGTCGCCGTCCGCTCCGGGGCCCCGCTCGCCCCGCGGCTGGTGCGCCTCGGCGCCGCCGGCCACCTGCTCCACCCGCCCGCCGACACCCCCGCCTGGACCCTCGACGTCGACGGCGCCGGGACCCTGGAGAACCTCGCCCTCGTCCCCTCCCCGGAGGCGCTGCGGGTGCTGGGTGCGGGCGAGGTGCGGATCTCCGTCCGCGCCGCGGGCGTCAACTTCCGTGACGTGCTGATCGCGTTGGGGGTGTATCCGGGTGCGGCTTCGATGGGTATCGAGGGTGCGGGTGTGGTCCTGGAGGTGGGTCCGGGTGTGTCGGGCCTGGCT
>NZ_JBHVUQ010000131.1:0-21529 GCF_042884105.1 Streptomyces sp. NPDC058157 | reverse complement strand
TCGTACGAGGCGACCAACTCGGCCACCTCCGCCTCCGAGGCCCGCACCGACACCATCGCGCCGCCCTCCGGCAGCGCCTGCATCAGGCGACCACGGGCCACCACCAGCCTGGCCGCGTCCGCGAGCGAGAACACCCCGGCCACATGCGCGGCGGCGATCTCACCAATCGAGTGGCCCAGGAGGTAGTCCGGGCGCAGGCCCCAGCTCTCCACCAGCCGGAACAGCGCGACCTCGATCGCGAACAACGCCGGCTGCGTGAACTCCGTACGGTCCAGCTCCGCGGAATCCTCCGCGAACATCACCTCACGCAGCGACCGCCCCAGCACCGGGTCGATCTCGGCCAACACGGCGTCCAGTGCCTGAGCAAACACCGGGAACGCCTCATACAGCTCACGCCCCATCCCGGCCCGCTGCGCACCCTGCCCCGTGAACAGGAAGCCCGTCTTGCCGGGCGAAACCACGCCCTGCACGACACCCTCGGCTGCCTCACCCCGCGCGAGCGCCTCCAGCGCCCCGCGGTGGTCCGGGCCGAGCACGACCGCCCGGTGCTCGAAAGCCGTACGCGTCACGCCGAGGGCGTGGGCGACGTCCAGAGCGGCCGTGTCGGCGCCACGGGCGGCGGTGAAGGCCGCGAGGCGGCCGGCCTGGGCGGCCAGGGCCTCGGGGGTGCGGCCGGACAGCGCCCACGGCACCACCGGCAGCGTGACGGCGGGGGCGGGCTCGGGCTCCACGGCGGGCTCGGCCGGCTCGGGGGCCTGCTCGAGGATGACGTGGGCGTTGGTGCCGCTGATGCCGAACGAGGAGACGCCGGCGCGGCGCGCGTGCCCGGTCTCGGGCCAGTCCCGTGCCTCCGTGAGCAGTTCCACGCCGCCGGCCGACCAGTCGACCTGGGGGGTGGGCTCGTCGACGTGCAGGGTGCGCGGCAGGACGCCGTGGCGCATCGCCTGCACCATCTTGATGACGCCGCCCACGCCGGCGGCGGCCTGCGTGTGGCCGATGTTCGACTTCAGCGAGCCGAGCCACAGCGGCTCGTCGCCTTCGCGCTCCTGCCCGTACGTGGCCAGCAGCGCCTGCGCCTCGATCGGGTCGCCGAGGGTCGTGCCGGTGCCGTGCGCCTCGACCGCGTCGATCTCGTCGGAGGACAGGCGTGCGTCGGCGAGGGCCTGGCGGATGACGTTCTGCTGGGACGGGCCGCTGGGCGCGGTGAGGCCGCTGCTGGCGCCGTCCTGGTTGACGGCGGAGCCGCGGACGACGGCGAGGATGCGGTGGCCGTTGCGTTCGGCGTCGGAGAGCCGCTCGACGAGGAGCATGCCGACGCCCTCGGACCAGCCCGTCCCGTCGGCGGCGCCCGCGAAGGACTTGCAGCGGCCGTCGAAGGCGAGGCCGCGCTGGCGGCCCATGTCGACGAAGGTGCCGGGGGTGGCCATGACGGTGACGCCGCCGACGAGGGCGAGCGAGCACTCCCCCTTGCGCAGCGACTGCACGGCGAGGTGGAGGGCGACGAGGGAGGAGGAGCAGGCGGTGTCGACGGTGACGGCCGGGCCTTCCAGACCCAGGGTGTAGGCGACGCGGCCGGAGACGACGCTGCCGGAGTTGCCGGTGCCGAGGTAGCCCTCGACGTCCTGCGGGGAGGCGTGCAGGAGCATCAGGTAGTCGTGGTACATCAGGCCGGCGAAGACGCCGGTGCGGGTGCCGCGCAGGGACGCCGGGGTGATGCCGGCGTGTTCGACGGCCTCCCAGGAGGCCTCCAGCAGCAGGCGCTGCTGGGGGTCCATGGCGAGGGCCTCGCGCGGGGAGATCCCGAAGAAGCCGGGGTCGAAGTCGGCGGCTCCGTCGACGAAGCCGCCCTCGCGGACGTAGGTGGATCCGGGGCGCTGGGGGTCCTCCGCGTGGAGGACTCCGGCGTCCCAGCCCCGGTCGGTGGGGAAGGGGGAGATGCCGTCGCCGCCTTCGGCGACCAGCTGCCACAGGCCGTCGGGGTCGGTGACCCCGCCGGGGTAGCGGCAGCTCATGCCGACGATCGCGATGGGCTCGCGTTCCTTGTCCTGTACCTCGCGCAGAGTCCGTCGGACATCGCGCAGGTTGGTGGTCGCCCGCTTGAGGTATTCGAGGAGCTTTGCCTCGTCCGCGTCCGCCATCACGTCACTCCTGTTCAAGCCGGCCGGAGCCGGTCCAAGCCTGCGGTGCCGCCCCGGATGGGGGCGGCCGGGGCCCCGTCGGGGGGCCGGTGGGGTCATGGGGGCGGTGCGGTCCCGTCGCCGGGACCGCACCGGGTGGCCGGCCGGGTCAGGACAGGCCGAGTTCGTCGTCGAGCAGGTCGAAGAGGTCGTCGGCGGTCGCCGATCCGATCTCGATCTCGTCGGCGGGGGCGCCGCCGGCGGTGGACCGGACGTCGGTCCAGGCGCTCTGGAGCTCGCGCAGCCGCTGGGTGACCTTCGCGCGGTCCTCGTCGTCGGCGGGCACCTGTGCCAGGGCCTTCTCCAGCCGGTCGAGCTCGCCGAGCAGGCCGAGTGCGGTGACCTCCTCCTCCTGGAGCAGTTCGCCGCGGATGTGGGCGGCGAGCGCTTCGGGGGTGGGATGGTCGAAGACGAGGGTGGCCGGCAGGCGCAGGCCGGTGGCCGCGTTGAGGAGGGTGCGCAGTTCGACGGCGGTCAGCGAGTCGAAGCCGATGTCGAGGAAGCCGCGGCTGACGTCGACGTCGTGGGGGGACGCGTGGCCGAGGATGGCCGCCGCCTGACTGCGGATCAGGTCCAGCAGGATGGTGTCCCGTTCGGCTGCGGGGGTGTCGAGCAGCCGTCGGCGCAGCGAGGCCGCGTTGTCCGCGGTGGGGGTCTGCCGTGCGGCCGAGGGCCGCTGGGGGCGCCGGACGAGGGCGCGCAGCAGGGGCGGCACCTCCCCGGTCCGTCCGGCGGCCGCGCCGGGGTCGAGGCCGATGGGTACGGCCACGGCCCGGCCGGCGGCGCCCGCCCGGTCGAACAGGGCGAGGCCCTGTCCGGCCTGGAGGGGGGTCATGCCGGAGCGGGCGAAGCGGCGTACGTCGTTCTCGTCGAGCCGGCCGATCATGCCGCCTTCGGCCCACGGTCCCCAGGCCAGCGACAGTGCGGGCAGGCCCGTGGTGCGGCGGTGCTGGGCGAGGGCGTCGAGGAAGGAGTTGGCGGCGGAGTAGTTGGCCTGGCCGGGGCCGCCGAAGGTGCCGGCGGCGGAGGAGAACAGGGTGAAGGCCGTCAGGTCGAGGCCGGCGGTGAGCTCGTGCAGGTGCCAGGCCGCGTCGGCCTTGGGCCGCAGTACGCGGTCCAGCCGTTCGGGGGTGAGGGAGGGCAGGACGCCGTCGTCGACGGTGCCGGCGAGGTGCACCACCGCGCCGAGGGGGTGGTCGGCGGGCACGGCCGCGAGCAGGGCGCGCACGTCGTCGCGTACGGAGACGTCGCAGGCGACGACGGTGGTACGGGCCCCCGCCGCTTCGAGTTCGGCGACGAGTGCGTCGACGCCGTCGGCGGCGGGGCCGCGCCGGCCGGCGAGCAGCAGGTGGCGCACGCCGTGCTCGGTGACGAGGTGGCGGGCGACGAGCCGGCCGAGTTCGCCGGTGCCGCCGGTGAGGAGCACCGTCCTGTCGGGGTCGTGGTGCGGGCCGTCGGCGGGGTCGCCGCCGGGGCCTTCGGCGGGTGCGAGGCGGACCAGGCGGGGTGCGGCCGGGCGGCCTTCGCGGAGGGCGAGCTGGGGTTCGCCGGCGGTGAGCGCGACGGGCAGCGCAGCCAGGGAGCGGGCGTCGTCGTCGGTGTCGACGAGGACGATCCGGCCGGGGTTCTCGGACTGCGCGGAGCGCACGAGGCCCCAGAGGGCGGCCCCGGGCAGGTCGTGGACCGGTTCGGCGGCGCGGGTGGAGACGGCGCCGCGGGTCAGCACCACCAGGGGGGTGCCGGCGAGGGCGTCGTCGGCGAGGGTGCGCTGGAGCAGGTCCAGGACGCGGCCGGTGATGTCGCGGACGGCCTGCGGGACGTCGGTGTCCGGGGCGGGCGCCGTGGTGCGGCAGTCGGCGACGAGGACGGCGGGTACCTGCCCGTCGCGGTGGACGGCGGCGGTGGCGCCGGCCGTGCGCAGTGCGTCGAGGACGTCGTCCGCATGGTCGCCGAGGACGGCCCAGTCCCCTTGGATCCCGGGGCCGTCGGGGGTGGTGACGTCCGTCCAGTCGACGGTGAACAGCCGGTCGTCGCCGGCCGCTCCGGTCGCCAGCTGTTCGCGGGCGACGGGCCGCAGCACGAGGGAGTCGACGGTGGCGACGGGTGCTCCGGTGCCGTCGGCGAGGGTGAGCGTGACCCCGTCGGAGCCGGTGCGGCGGATGCGGACGCGGACGGCGGGGGCGCCGGAGGCGTGCAGGGTGACGCCGGTCCAGGCGAACGGCAGGCGGGGCCCGGAGCCGGTGCCCCAGTCGCCGGCGGTGTCGCCGAGGGTGCCGGGGGCGGACAGGCCCATGGCGTGCAGGGCCGCGTCGAGTACGGCGGGGTGCAGGCCGAACCGGCCCGCGTCGCCCGCCGCCTCCTGGGGCAGGGCGACCTCCGCGTAGACGGCGTCGGGTCCGCGCCAGGCTGCGCGCAGCCCCTGGAAGACGGGGCCGTAGCCGTAGCCGATGGTGTCGAGGTGGTCGTAGAGGCCGTCGACGGGGACCGGGGAGGCGTCGGCGGGCGGCCAGGCGGCGAGTGCGTCGTCGGGGCGCGGGGCCGGTGCGTCGGGGGCGAGGACGCCGCCGGCGTGCCGGGTCCAGGGCGTGTCGTCGGCCGCGTCGGCCGGCCGGGAGTGGACGGTGACGGTGCGCCGGCCGGTGTCGTCGGCGGGGGCGACCCACAGCCGCAGGTCGCGGGCGGCGCCCTCGACGAGCGTCAGCGGCGCCTCGATGGTGAGTTCCTCCAGGTGGCCGCAGCCCGTCTCGTCGCCGGCGGTGACGGCGAGGTCGACGAAGGCGGTGCCGGGCAGCAGGGCGGTGCCGGCGACGGCGTGGTCGGCGAGCCAGGGCTGCAGGGCGAGCGAGAGCCGGCCGGTGAACAGCAGTTCGTCGGTGTGCGCGGAGGCCACGGCGGCCCCGAGCAGCGGGTGGGTGACGCGCCGCAGGCCGGCGGTGGTGACGTCGGCGGTGCCGGGGGTGCCGTGCAGCCAGTAGTGCTGGTGCTGGAAGGCGTACGTGGGCAGGTCGACGGTCCGGGCTCCGGTTCCGGAGAACAGGGCCGGCCAGTGCGGGTCGCCGCCGGTCAGGTGGAGGTGGGCCAGCGCGGTCACCGCGCTGTGCTCCTCGGGCCGGTCGCGGCGCAGCAGCGGCACGAACAGCGCCTCGTCGGCGCCGGTGGCCGGGCCGTCGAGGGCCGTGTCGGGCAGGCAGGTGCGGCCCATGGCGCACAGGACGCCCTGCGGGCCGAGTTCGAGGAAGCGGGTGACGCCCTCCTCGTGGAGGGTGCGCACGCCGTCGGCGAAGCGTACGGCGTGGCGCAGGTGGCGCACCCAGTAGTCGGCGGTGGTGATCTCGTCGGGGTCGGCGGTGAGGCCGGTGAGGTTGGAGACGAGGGGGATGCGCGGCTGCGCGTAGGCGACCCGTTCGGCCTCCTTGCGGAAGTCGGCGAGGACCGGCTCCATGAGCGGGGAATGGAAGGCGTGGCTGACGGTGAGCCGCTTGGTCCGCACGCCGCGTTCGGCGAGGGCACCCGCGACGGCGTCGACCTGCTCCTCTGCGCCGGAGACCACCACGGTGCGGGGGCCGTTGACGGCGGCGACGGCCACCTGGTCGTGGGCGGCGAGCAGCGGCAGCACCTCGTCCTCGGAGGCCTCCACGGAGACCATGGCGCCGCCGGCGGGCAGCGCGGCCATGAGCCGGCCGCGTGCGGCGACGAGCCGGGCCGCGTCCTCGAGGGTGAACACCCCGGCGGCGTGCGCGGCGGCGATCTCGCCGATGGAGTGGCCGAGCAGCCGGTCGGGGGTGATGCCCCAGTGCTCGACGAGGCGGAACAGGGCGACCTCGACGGCGAACAGGGCCGCCTGCGCGAAGTCGGTACGGTGCAGGAGCGCCGCCTCGGCGGTGTCCTCGGGGGCGAAGATCACCTCGCGCAGCGGGCGCTCCAGGTGCGGGTCGAGGTGGGCGCACACCTCGTCGAACGCGTCCCTGTAGGCGGGGTGGCGGGCGTACAGCTCGCGGCCGGTGCCGCTGCGCTGGGCGCCCTGACCGGTGAACAGGAACGCGGTGCGGCCCGCCGCGCCGCGGCTGCCTTCGACGACGGTGCCGCGCAGGACGCGGGGGTCGGCCTGGCCGTCGGCGAGGGCCCGCAGTCCGGCGAGGAGGCCGTCGCGGTCGTCGGCGAGGACGACGGCGCGGTGTTCGAGGGCGGCGCGGGTGGCCGTCAGCGAGTGCGCGACGTCGAGGGGGTCGGGGAGCGTGCCGCCGGTGCCGGTCGCGGTCGCCGCGTACGTGTGCAGGCGGTCGGCCTGGGCGCGCAGGGCGGCCTCGGTGCGGCCGGAGACGACCCAGGGCAGGAACCGGTCCTCGGCGGGGACGCGGTGGCCGGTGGCGGTGTCGGGGGTGGTGGCGGTGTCGGGGGTGGTGGCGGTGTCGGGGGCGGTGGGGGCCTGTTCCAGGATGACGTGGGCGTTGGTGCCGCTGACGCCGAACGAGGACACGCCGGCCCGGCGGGCGCGGCCGGTCTCGGGCCACGCCCGGCCCTCGGTGAGCAGGTCCACCGCGCCGGAGGCCCAGTCGACGTGCGGCGAGCGGGCGTCGGCGTGGAGGGTGGGGGGGAGCTGCGCGTGCCGCAGGGCCATCACGGTCTTGATGACGCCGGCGACACCGGCGGCGGCGGCCGGGTGGCCGATGTTGGACTTGACGGAGCCGAGCCACAGCGGTTCGGCTCCGGACCGCTCCTGCCCGTAGGTGGCCAGGAGGGCCTGCGCCTCGATCGGGTCGCCGAGCACGGTGCCGGTGCCGTGCGCCTCGACGGCGTCGACGTCGGCGGGCGTCAGCCCGGCCCCGGCGAGGGCGGCGCGGATGACGCGCTGCTGGGCGGGGCCGTTGGGGGCGGTGAGGCCGTTGCTCGCACCGTCCTGGTTGATCGCGGAGCCGCGGATGACGGCGAGGACGCGGTGCCCGGCGCGTTCGGCGTCGGAGAGCCGCTCCACGAGGAGCATGCCGACGCCCTCGGACCAGCCCGTGCCGTCGGCGTCGGCGGAGAAGGCCTTGCAGCGGCCGTCGCCGGACAGGCCGCCCTGGCGGGCGAACTCGGCGAAGACGGCGGGCGTCACGTTGACGGACACGCCGCCGGCCAGCGCCCGGTCGCATTCGTCGTTGCGCAGGGCCTGCACGGCGAGGTGCAGCGCCACGAGGGAGGAGGAGCAGGCCGTGTCGACGGTGACCGCCGGGCCCTCCAGGCCGAGTGCGTAGGCGATGCGGCCGGACATCACGGCGGTCTGGGTGCCCGTCAGCAGGTATCCGGCCACCTCGTCGGGCAGTTCCCGCACGTCGGAGGCGTATCCCTGGTAGGAGGCGCCGACGAACACGCCCGTGCGGGTACCGCGCAGGCTCCCCGGGTCGGTCGCGGCGCGCTCGACGGCCTCCCAGGAGGCTTCGAGGAGGAGGCGCTGCTGGGGGTCCATGGCGAGGGCCTCGCGGGGCGAGATCCCGAAGAAGCCGGGGTCGAAGCGGCCCGCGCCGTCGAGGTAACCGGCGTCCAGCGTGTGGTCGCCCTCCCGCAGCGGGCCGCCGTCGGTCGCGTCCACGTTCCATCCCCGGTCGCGGGGGAAGGGGCCGACGGCGTCCACGCCGTCGGCGACGAGCCGCCACAGCTCCTCGGGGGAGGTGACGCCGCCGGGGAACCGGCAGCTCATGCCGACGATCGCGATGGGCTCGTCGACGGTGCGCGGGGCGCGCTCCGCGGCGGCGGACGCGTCGGCGGGGGCCGCCGGTCCGTCGTCGCCGAGCCCGTCGAGGACGTGGTCGGCGATCTCCCCGGCGGTCGGGTAGTCGAAGACGAGGGTGGTGGGGAAGCGCAGTCCGGTCGCGGTCGCGAGCCGGTTGCGCAGGTCGATGGTGGTCAGCGAGTCGAAGCCGAGCTCCCGGAACGGGGTGGTCCCGGTGATCCCCGAGGCGTCGGGGTGGCCGAGCACGAAGGCCGCCTCGGCCCGTACGAGTTCCAGCACGTGGCGGCGCCGGTCGGCCGCGGACAGCCCCGCGAGCCGGGCCCGCAGGCCGTCGCCGGCCCCGGAGGCGGCCCCCGCGCCGACAGTGTCGTGCGCGGCCGCCTCCTCGGCCAGGGCCCGTACGGCGGGCAGTTCGCCGAGGAGCGGGCTGGGCCTGGTCACGGTGAACACCGGCTCGAAAAGCTCCCAGCGCACGTCGCACACGGTGGTGGTGGCCTCGTCCCGGCCGACCGCGCGCCGCAGGGCGGCGACCGTCAGGGCCGGGTCCATCACGGGCAGGCCGCGCCTCTCGAGGGCCTCCTGCGCACCGTCCCGTACGGACATGCCACCGCCGCCCCAGGGTCCCCAGGCGACGGAGGTCGCGACCTGGCCGCGCGCCCGCCGCCACTGGGCAAGGGCGTCCAGATAGGTATTCGCCGCCGCATACGCACCCTGACCGCCCGAACCCCACACCGCGGAGATCGACGAGAACAGCACGAACGCGTCCAGCTCGGCAGCCCGGTCAGGCTCACTGAACAGCGCGTCAAGATGCCGGGCACCCTCCACCTTCGCCGCGAGAACACCCTCGTACTCCTGAGCCGAACCCGCCATCAACGCGTTCAACTGCTCCACACCGGCGGCGTGGACGACACCACGGACCGGACCGTCCACCTCCAGACCCTCCACGAGCGCACGCACCTGAGCCGCGTCAGCCACATCACAAGCGACCACGCTCACCCGGACCGCGTCCGAGGCCAGTTCCTCCACCAGCTCCCTCGCACCGGGGGCGTCCAGGCCACGACGGCTCGTCAGCACCACATGCGAGGCACCCTCGGCCACCAGCCAACGGGCCACATGCGCACCCAGCGCACCCGTACCACCCGTCACCAGCACCGTCCCACGCGGACGCCAACCCTCCGCATCGGCGGAGGACGCCTCGGCAGGCCGCAGCCGACGCCCATAGACACCCGCCGCACGCACCGCGACCTGATCCTCGTCCGAGGAACCCGACAACAGCCCCCGCACACGGGCCGCAGCACGCTCGTCCAGCACCTCGGGAAGGTCGACCAGACCACCCCAACGCCCCGGATGCTCCAGCGCCACCACCCGGCCCAGACCCCACACCAGGGACTGCTCCACACCCTCCGCACGCAGGGCGTCCGAACGGCCGATCGACACGGCCCCCTGGGTCAGAGCCCACAGCGGCGCCTCGACCTCCGCGTCACCCAGAGCCTGGACCAGCTCCAGCATCCCGACCAGGCCACGCAACGACACCACACCCGTGACACCGTCCGCCAGCCCGGCAACCCGCTCCGCAAGCCCCACACGACCCTCACCAGAAGGCACGAGCAACGTCCGGGCGGCCAGAGTCCCGGCGACCCATTCCGCCAGCGGACCGTCCTCATCGGCCACCACCAGCCACGAACCCGCCGGCTCCACGGCCTTCGGCTCACCCAGCGGCTTCCACGCCACCTGATAACGCCACCCATCCACCACCGACTGCTCACGCCGACGCTTACGCCACGAAGACAACGCCGGCAGCACAGCACCCAGCGAACCGTCCTCGACGTCCAGGGCCTCGGCCAGAGCGCCCAGGTCCTCACGCTCCACCGCCGCCCAGAACTCCGTGTCGGCGGCGTCGGCTTCGGCGGTCGGGGCCGGGGACGGCGAGTCCTCGGACGGCTTCAGCCAGAACTCCTGGTGCTGGAAGGCGTACGTCGGCAGGTCCACGTTCCGGGCGCCGGACCCGGCGAAGAACGCCGCCCACTCCACCGGTGCGCCGTGGACGTACGCCTGGGCGGCGGCCGTCACGGCCGACTCGGCCTCGTCCCGGCCCTTGCGCAGCACCGGCACGAAGACGCCGTCCTCGACGCAGTCGGCGGCCATCGCGGACAGCACGCCGTCCGGGCCCAGCTCCACGAAGCGGGTCACCCCCTGCGCGTGCAGGGCGGTGACGCCGTCGGCGAAGCGCACGGCGTCGCGGACGTGCCGCACCCAGTACTCGGGCGAGCAGAGCTCCTCCGCGGAAGCCACGCCACCCGTGAGGTTCGAGATCACGGAGAGGGTCGGCGGGGTGAACGCGACGGAGTCCAGGACCGTGCGGAACTCGTCCAGCATCGGGTCCATCAGCGGCGAGTGGGAGGCGTGGCTGACGGTCAGCCGCTTGGTCTTCACGCCGCGCTCGGCCAGCACGTCCGCGATGGCGGTCACGGACTCGGCCGCACCCGAGACCACCACGGACCGCGGCCCGTTGACGGCGCCGACGCTCACGTCCTCGTACGAGGCGACCAGCTCGGCCACCTCCGCCTCGGTCGCCCGCACCGACACCATCGCGCCGCCGGCGGGCAGCGCCTGCATCAGCCGGCCGCGCGCGACGACCAGGCGGGCCGCGTCCGCCAGGGAGAAGACGTCCGCCACGTGCGCGGCGGCGATCTCGCCGATGGAGTGGCCGAGGAGGTGGTCCGGCTTCAGGCCCCAGCTCTCCACGAGCCGGAACAGCGCGACCTCGATCGCGAACAGCGCGGGCTGGGTGAACTCGGTGCGGTCCAGCTCGGCGGAGTCCTCCGCGAACATCACCTCACGCAGCGAACGGCCCAGCTCCGGGTCGATCTCCGCGCACACGGCGTCCAGCGCCTCGGCGAACACCGGGAACGCCGCATACAGCTCACGCCCCATCCCGGCTCGCTGCGCACCCTGCCCGGTGAACAGGAAACCCGTCCGGCCGGTGCGGACCGTGCCGCTGACCACGCCGGACCGTGAGGTGTCGTCGGCCACGGCCGCCAGCCCGGCGACGTGGTCGGGGCCGAGGACGACGGCCCGGTGCGTGAACGCGGTGCGCGTGGTGGCCAGGGCGTGGCCGATGTCGGTGGCGGCGGGGGCGGTCCCGGTGTCGGCGAAGGCGCGGGCGAGGCGGTCGGCCTGGGCGCGCAGGGCGTCCTCGGTGCGGCCGGAGACGATCCAGGGCAGGAGGCTACCGGGCACCGCGGGGTGCGGTGGGGCGGTGCCCGCGTCCTGCCCGGAAGCGACGGAAGCGACGGGCTCGGCGGGCTCGGCGGATTCGGCGGGCGGGGCGGATTCGGCGGGCGGGGCCTCCTCGAGGATGAGGTGGGCGTTGGTGCCGCTCATGCCGAACGAGGAGACGCCGGCGCGGCGCGGGCGGTCCCCGGCGGGCCAGTCGCGGGCTTCGGTCAGCAGCCGGACCGCGCCGGCGGTCCAGTCGACGTGCGGGGTCGGCTCGTCCGCGTGGAGGGTCTTGGGCAGCGTGCCGTGCCGCAGCGCCTGGACGATCTTGATGACGCCGCCGACGCCGGCGGCGGCCTGCGTGTGGCCGATGTTGGACTTCAGCGAGCCGAGGTGGAGCGGCCGGTCGTCCGGGCGGCCCTGGCCGTAGGTGGCGAGGAGCGCGTCGGCCTCGATCGGGTCGCCGAGGGTGGTTCCGGTGCCGTGCGCCTCGACCGCGTCCACGTCGGCGGGGGTGAGTCCGGCGCTGGTCAGCGCCTGGAGGATGACGCGCTGCTGGGAGGGACCGTTGGGGGCGGTCAGGCCGTTGGAGGCACCGTCCTGGTTGACGGCCGAGCCGCGGACCACGGCGAGGACCGGGTGGCCGTTGCGGCGCGCGTCGGAGAGGCGCTCCAGGACGACCACGCCGACGCCTTCGCCCCAGGCGGTGCCGTCGGCGGCGCCGGAGAACGCCTTCACTCGGCCGTCGGCTGCCAGGCCGCCCTGCTGGCTGAAGCCGAGGAAGGCGGCGGGGGTGGACATCACGGTGGCGCCGCCGGCGAGGGCGAGTTCGCACTCGCCGGCCCGCAGGGCGCGGACGGCGAGGTGCATGCCGACGAGGGAGGTAGAGCAGGCCGTGTCGACGGAGACGGCGGGGCCTTCGAGGCCGAGCGCGTAGGCGATGCGGCCGGAGACGACGCTGGCGGCGGTGCCGGTCAGGAAGTAGCCGGCGGTCTCGGGCGGCGCCTGCTGGAGCAGGGTCGCGTAGTCCTGGCTGGTGGTTCCGACGAAGACGCCCGTGGCGGTGCCGCGCAGCGAGGCGGGGTCGATGCCGGCGCGTTCGACGGCCTCCCAGGAGGTTTCCAGGAGGAGGCGCTGCTGGGGGTCCATGGCGAGGGCCTCGCGCGGGGAGATCCCGAAGAAGGCGGCGTCGAACTCGCCGGCGTCGTGGAGGAATCCGCCCTCGCGGGTGGCGGAGGTGCCGGCGGCGGAGCCGTCGGTGCCGAGGAGCCGCTCCAGGTCCCAGCCGCGCGTACGGGGGAAGCCGGAGATGGCGTCGGTGCCGTCGGCCACCAGGCGCCAGAGGTCCTCGGGGCTCTCGACGCCGCCGGCGAACCGGCAGCCCATGCCGACGACGGCGATGGGCTCCTGCTGCGCCGATTCGAGATCCTTCACCCTCTGCTTGGTCTTGGCCAGATCGGCCGTGACCCACTTGAGGTAATCCCGAAGAGTTTCTTCGTTCGCCATCCAGTACCACCCCTGGGAAACGACCAGCCAGCTCAATTAATGGAAAAGCTGCCCGATATTCGCGACGCATTCCAGTTCTGTCGTCGACCCTATTGGCGCAGCCTGTGCGGCAAATTTACGGTTCGCCGAAGCGGCCCGACAACCCCTAACAGGCCCCCTTGAACCCCGCTTGAAACCCCTCTGGACGGCCTTTTCGCGGGGTTCGTTCGAGCATGGGAAGGGCGGCGGTAGCACGCCGCAAGTGCGGCGCAAGAGTACGGCGGAGCCGACGCCTTCCGGAGCCGGACGGGGAACGGAAGACAAAACAAAAAAAGGCGCGGGGCGCCGGGAATTGAATTCCCGGCGCCCCGCACCGTGTCCGCCTCGCGGTCCGGCCGGATCAGCCGACGCGCCCCAGACCCTTGATGAACGCGAAGAGGTCGTCGTCGCTCGCCGATTCCAGGGAGTCCACCATCACGTCCGCCTCCGCGGCGGCGTCGCGCTGCTGCTCGGGCCCGTCGGACCACTTGGCCAGCATGCCCTGGAGCCGCATCCGCACCTTGCTGCGCGTGAGCTGGTCGGGGGCGGCGCCGTCGAGGGCGGCCTCCAGGGCGTCCAGGTCGTCCAGCAGGGCCGGCCCGTCGGCGTCGGCGCCCAGCAACTCGGACTTCAGCAGCTGGACGACGGCGGCCGGGGTCGGGTGGTCGAAGACCAGGCCGGCGGGCAGTCTGGTGCCGGTCTCCCGGGTGAGCCGGTTGCGCAGTTCCACGGCCGACAGCGAGGTGAACCCGATCTCCAGGAACGGCCGCTCCGGGTCGAGCGCCGCGGGCTCCGCCCGGCCGAGGACCTCGGCGGCGTGCCGGCCGAGCAGTTCGAGCAGGACGGCGTCCTGTCCGACGGGGCCCTCCGCGGCGAGGCGGGCGCGCAGCTGCGCGGCGGCCCCCTCGTCGACCTGCTCGTAGTCGCTGACCGACTGGCGCACCCGCTGCTGCCAGGACAGCAGCTGCGGCAGCACCTCGCGCAGCGGCAGGTCGACGTCGACGGCCAGGCTGCGGGTCAGCGACGTCAGGTCCCCGTCGTCGACGGCGTCCTCGACCGCCTCCCAGAACCGGGCGCCCACGGCCCGGCCGGCGGGCTGCCGCGTCGCCTCCGGCCAGTAGCGCTCGCGCTGGAACGCGTACGTCGGCAGTCCGGTCGGGGCGGCGGCCGCCCCGGCGAAGTGCGCGGTCCAGTCGATCCGCGCCCCGGCCGCGTACAGCTGGGCGAGGGCGGAGACCACGGCCCCGGCGCCGTCGCGGTCGGCGCGCTGCGCGGCGACGAAGGCGCCGTCGGGCACGCATTCGGCGCCCATCGCCGACAGGACGGCGTCGGAGCCGATCTCCAGGAAGCGGGTGGCGCCCTGCGCCCGCAGGGTGCCCATGCCGTCGGCGAAGCGGACCGCCTCGCGCACGTGCCGCACCCAGTAGTCGGGGGCGCACAGGTCGGCGGCGGAGGCGACCCGGCCGGTGACGTCGGAGACGACCGGGATGCGCGGCGCCGCGTACGCCACCGACTCGGCGACCTTGCGGAAGTCCGCCAGCATCGGGTCCATCAGCGGCGAGTGGAAGGCGTGGGAGACGGTCAGCCGCCTGGTCTTCACCCCGCGCCCCTCGAGCTCGGCGACGATCCGCGCGACGGCCGGCCCGGAGCCGGAGAGCACGGTGGAGCGCGGGCCGTTGACGGCCGCGATGCCCACGTCGCCGTGGTCCGGGAGCAGTTCGGCGACCTCGGCCTCGGCGGCGCGCACCGACACCATCACGCCGCCCTCGGGGAGCGCCTGCATCAGCCGGCCGCGGGCGGCGACCAGCCGGGCCGCGTCCGCCAGGGAGAACACCCCGGCGACGTGCGCGGCGGCGATCTCGCCGACGGAGTGGCCGAGGAGGTGGTCGGGCAGCACGCCCCAGCTCTCCACGAGCCGGTACAGGGCCACTTCGAAGGCGAACAGGGCGGGCTGGGTGAACCCGGTGCGGTTCAGCTCGGTGGCGTCGTCCGCGAACATCACCTCGCGCAGCGGCCGTTCCAGGTACGGGTCCAGGTGCAGGCACACCGCGTCGAGGGCCGCCGCGAAGACGGGGAACGCGGTGTACAGGTCCCGGCCCATGCCGGCCCGCTGCGCGCCCTGCCCGGCGAAGAGGAACGCGGTCCGGCCGGTGGTCGCGGTGCCGCGGACCAGTCCGGGGGCCGGTTCGCCGGCGGCGAGTGCCGCCAGGGCGTCCAGCGCGGCGGAGTGGTCCTCCGCGAGGACCACCGCACGGTGTTCGAAGGCGGTCCGGGTGGTGGCCAGCGCGTGCGCCACGTCCCGGACGGGCGCGGGCCGCTCGGTGAGCTGCGTGCGCAGGGCGGCCGCCTGAGCGGACAGCGCCCGCCCGGTGCGGCCGGACAGCACCCACAGGGTGGGGGCAGCGGCGTCCGCCGGCGTGGGCGTGCCGGTGCCGGCGGGGGCCGCGGCGGTGTCGGCCGCCCCGGTCGCTTCGGCCGCCTCGAGGATGACGTGCGCGTTGGTGCCGCTGAAGCCGAACGAGGAGACGCCGGCCCGGCGCGGCCGCCCGCCGCCCGCGGGCCACGCCCGCTGCTCGGTCAGCAGGGCGACCGCGCCGGAGGCCCAGTCGACGTGCGGCGAGGGCTCGTCGGCGTGCAGGGTGCGCGGCAGTGCGCCGTGCTCCATGGCGAGGACCATCTTGATGATGCCGGCCACGCCGGCCGCCGCCTGGGTGTGTCCGATGGAGGACTTCACCGAGCCCAGCCACAGCGGCTCGCGGTCGGTGCGCTCCTGCCCGTAGGTGGCCAGGAGGGCCTGGGCCTCGATCGGGTCGCCGAGCGCGGTGCCCGTGCCGTGCGCCTCGAGGGCGTCGACGTCGGCGGCGGTCAGGCCGGCGCCGGCGAGCGCCTCGCGGATGACGCGCTGCTGGGCGGGGCCGTTGGGGGCGGTGAGGCCGTTGGAGGCGCCGTCCTGGTTGACGGCGGAGCCGCGGACCACGGCGAGGACGCGGTGGCCGTTGCGGCGGGCGTCGGAGAGGCGTTCGACGAGGAGCACGCCGGCGCCCTCGGACCAGCCGGTGCCGTCGGCGTCGGCGGAGAACGCCTTGCAGCGGCCGTCGGCGGCGAGCCCGCCCTGCCGGGCGAACTCGATGAACGCGCCCGGCGTCGACATCACGGTGGCGCCGCCGGCCAGGGCCAGGTCGCATTCCCCGCCGCGCAGCGCCTGCGCCGCCAGGTGCAGGGCCACCAGTGACGAGGAGCAGGCCGTGTCGACGGTGACCGCCGGGCCTTCCAAGCCCAGCGCGTACGAGACGCGGCCGGAGATCACGCTCGCGCCGCTGCCGGTGGCGAGGAAGCCTTCGACGCCGGGGGTGCCGGCGCCCAGCAGCAGGTTGGTGTAGTCCTGCCCGTTGGTGCCGGCGAAGACGCCGGTGCGGCTGCCGCGCAGCGACGCCGGGTCGATGCCGGCCCGCTCGACGGCCTCCCAGGAGGTCTCCAGCAGGAGGCGCTGCTGGGGGTCCATGGCGAGGGCCTCGCGGGGCGAGATCCCGAAGAAGTCGGCGTCGAACTCGCCCACGCCGTCCAGGAACCCGCCGCGGCGGGTGTAGGAGGCCGAGCCGTCGACGTCGTACAGCTCCTCCAGGACTTCCCAGCCGCGGTCGTCCGGGAACTCCGACAGTCCGTCACGGCCCGATTCGAGCAGCCGCCACAGGTCTTCCGGGCCGGTGACCCCGCCCGGGAACCGGCAGGCCATGCCGACGATCGCGACGGGTTCGTCGACCGGGCCGCGTACGGCGACCTCCGCCGCCCGCGGGCCCCCGTCCGTGCCGGCGTCCTCGAGGCCGGCCAGCAGCTCGGCGCGGACGTGCTCGGCGAGCAGGCCGGGCGTCGGGTGGTCGAAGACCAGGGTGACGGGCAGGACGAGCCCGGTGAGGGTGGTCAGCGCCTCGCGCAGCTCCACCGCGCTCAGCGAGGTGAAGCCGAGGTCGCGGAAGGCCCGGTCCTCCTCCACCTCGTCGGCCGGGCCGAGGCCCAGCACGGTGGCGACGGCGTCGCGCACGAGGTCCCGGACGGCCTGCCGCCGCTCGGCGTCACCGAGCGCGGCCAGCCGCTCCCGCAGCCCGGCGCCCTCGGTGGCCTCCTCCGCGTACGTGCCGGGCGCGGACGCCCGGTCCTGCGCGGGGGCGGCCGCGGCGACCAGTTCGGCGAAGAACGGGCTCGGGCGCAGGGAGGCGAACAGGCGGGCGAACCGCGCCCAGTCCGCGTCGACGACCGTCAGGTCGGCGACCGCACCGGCCGCCGCCCCGCGCAGGACGGCCACCGCGCTGCCCGGCGCCATCGCGGTCAGGCCGCGTCGGCTGAGGTGCTCGACGGTCCCGGCGTCCGCCATGCCGCCGTCGGCCCAGGGGCCCCAGGCGACGGAAGCCGCCACCAGGCCCTGGGCGCGCCGGCGCTGGACGAGTGCGTCGAGCGCGGCGTTGGCCGCGGCGTAAGCGCCCTGGCCGGCGCCGCCCCACACGCCCGCGATCGAGGAGAAGAGGACGAACGCGTCCAGCTCGGCGGCCCGGTCGGGCTCGTCGAACAGGGCGTCCAGGTGTCGCGCGCCGAGGACCTTGGCGGCCTGGACGTCGGCCAGCTCGGCCGCGTCGAGCGCGTCGAGCGCGACGGAGGCACCGGGCACACCGGCAGCGTGGACGACACCACGGACCGGGCCCTCCGCCTCCAGACCCTCGACGAGCGCACCCACCTGGGCGGCATCGGCCACATCGCAGGCCGCGACCGTCACCCGGACGTCGTCCGAGGTGAGCTCCTCCGCGAGCTCCTTCGCACCGGGGGCGTCCAGGCCACGACGGCTGGTCAGCACGACGTGCTCCGCGCCCTCGGCCACCAGCCAACGGGCCACGTGCGCACCCAGGGCACCCGTACCACCCGTCACGAGAACGGTCCCACGCGGACGCCAACCCTCCGCATCCGAAGACGAGGCCTCGGCGGGCCGCAGCCGACGCCCGTAGACACCGGCCGCACGCACGGCGACCTGATCCTCGTCCGAGGAACCCGACAACAGCCCCCGCACACGGGCCGCAGCACGCTCGTCCAACACCTCGGGAAGATCGACCAGACCACCCCAACGCCCCGGATGCTCCAGCGCCACCACCCGGCCCAGACCCCACACCAGGGACTGCTCCACACCCTCCGCACGCAAGGCGTCCGAACGACCGACCGACACGGCCCCCTGGGTCAGGGACCACAGCGGCGCCTCGACCCCGGCATCACCCAGGGCCTGGACCAGCTCCAGCATCCCGACCAGGCCACGCAACGACACCACACCCGTGACACCGTCCGCCAGCCCGGCAACCCGCTCCGCAAGCCCCACACGACCCACACCGGAAGGCACGAGCAACGTCCGGGCGGCCAGAGTCCCGGTGACCCATTCCGTCAGCGGACCGTCCTCATCGGCCACCACCAGCCACGAACCCGCCGGCTCCACGGCCTTCGGCTCACCCAGCGGCTTCCACGCCACCTGATAACGCCACCCATCCACCACCGACTGCTCACGCCGACGCTTACGCCACGAAGACAGCGCGGGCAGCACAGCACCCAGTGAACCGTCCTCGACGTCCAGGGCCTCGGCGAGGGTGTCCAGGTCCTGGCGTTCCACCGCCTCCCAGAACTCCGTGTCCGCCGCATCGGCCTCGACCCGGGCCGGCTCGGCGGGAGCCTTGGCCTGCGGCCAGTACCGCTGGTGCTGGAAGGAGTACGTCGGCAGCTGCACGTTCCGCGCGCCGGACCCGGCGAAGTAGGTCTTCCAGTCGGCCTCCGCACCGTGGGCCAAGGCCTTGGCGGCCATGCTCTTGACCGCTTCGGGCTCCGGCCGGCCGCGGCGCAGCGCGGGCACGAAGACCGCGCCGGCGGTGACACATTCGACACCCATGGCGGACAGCACGCCGTCCGGGCCCAGCTCGACGAAGCGGGTCACGCCGAGGGCCTGCAGAGCGGCCATGCCGTCGGCGAAGCGGACGGCCTCGCGGACGTGCCGCACCCAGTACTCGGGCGAGCGGAGTTCTTCAGCCGAAGCGACCTCACCCGTGAGGTTCGAGATCACGGGGATCCGCGGTGCGGCGAACGCGACCGTTTCCAGGACCGTGCGGAACTCGTCCAGCATCGGGTCCATCAACGGCGAATGGAACGCATGGCTGACGGTCAGCCGCTTGGTCTTCACGCCGCGCCCGTCCAGCACGCCCGCGAGGGCGGTCACGGACTCGGCGGCCCCGGACACGACCACGGAAGAGGGCCCGTTGACGGCGGCGATGCTCACGTCCTCGTACGAGGCGACCAACTCGGCCACCTCCACCTCCGAGGCCCGCACCGACACCATCGCACCACCGGACGGCAACGCCTGCATCAGACGCCCACGCGCCACCACCAGCCTGGCCGCATCGGCCAGCGAGAACACACCCGCCACATGCGCAGCCGCGATCTCGCCGATGGAGTGGCCCAGGAGGTAGCCGGGCCTCAGGCCCCAGCTCTCCACCAGCCGGAACAGCGCGACCTCGATCGCGAACAACGCCGGCTGCGTGAACTCCGTACGGTCCAGCTCAGCGGAGTCCTCCGCGAACATCACCTCACGCAGCGACCGCCCCAGCACCGGGTCGACCTCCGCACACACCGCATCCAACGCCCGAGCGAACACCGGGAACGCCGCATACAGCTCACGCCCCATCCCGGCCCGCTGCGCGCCCTGACCCGTGAACAGGAAACCCGTGCGGCCGTCGTCGCTGCGGCCGGTGGCGGTGCCCGGTGCCGGGCGGCCTTCGGCCAGGGCGCGGAGCCCCTCGGTCAGCTCCTCGCGGTCGGCGCCCAGCACGACCGCCCGGTGCTCGAAGGCCGTGCGCCCCGTGAGAAGCGAGTACGCGACGTCGAGCGCGACGGCCGCGGGCCGTTCGGCGAGGTGGTCGCGCAGGGCGGAGATCTGCGCCTTCAGCGCCGGTTCCGTCCTGGCCGAGACCACCCAGGGCAGCGGGACCGCCGCTCCGTCCGGGTCCGGGTCGGGGCGCCCGGCGGCGCCGGGGCCCTGCTCCAGGATCGCGTGGGCGTTGGTGCCGCTGATACCGAAGGACGACACGCCGGCCCGCCGCGGGCGGTCGCCCTGCGGCCACTCGCGCGCCTCGGTCAGCAGTTCCACCGCTCCGGCGGACCAGTCCACCTGCGGGGTGGGCTCGTCCACGTGCAGGGTCTTCGGCAACATGCCGTGCTGCATCGCCATCACCATCTTGATCACGCCGCCGACGCCGGCCGCGGCCTGCGTGTGGCCGACATTGGATTTCAGGGAGCCGAGCCACAGCGGCTCGTCGCCGTCGCGTTCCTGCCCGTACGTGGCGAGCAGCGCCTGCGCCTCGATGGGGTCGCCCAGCTTCGTGCCCGTGCCGTGGGCCTCGACGGCGTCGACCTCGGCGGCCGACAGCCCGGCGTTGGCCAGGGCTGCGCGGATGACGCGCTGCTGGGACGGGCCGTTGGGGGCGGTCAGGCCGTTGGAGGCGCCGTCCTGGTTGACGGCCGTACCCCGGACGACGGCCAGCACGCGGTGCCCGTTGCGCTCGGCGTCCGACAGCCGCTCCAGCACGAGCATGCCCACGCCTTCGGCCCAGCCGGTACCGTCGGCCGCCGCGGCGAACGCCTTGCAGCGGCCGTCGAAGGAGAGCCCGCGCTGCTTGCTGAACTCGACGAAGGTGGACGGGGTCGCCATGACGGTGACGCCGCCCGCGAGGGCCATCGTGCACTCGCCGCTCCGCAGCGCCTGCGCCGCCCAGTGCAGGGCGACCAGGGACGAGGAGCAGGCCGTGTCCACGGTCACCGCCGGGCCCTCCAGGCCCAGGGCGTACGAGACGCGGCCGGACAGCACACTGCCCGAGTTGCCCGTACCCACGTAGCCTTCGAGGCCCGCGTCGCCGCCGGCGAGGACGTAGCCGGCGTAGTCGTGGTACATGAGGCCGGCGAACACGCCGGTGGCGGTGCCACGCAGCGTCGTGGGATCGATTCCGGCGTACTCGATGGCCTCCCAGGAGGTCTCCAGCAGCAGGCGCTGCTGGGGGTCCATGGCGAGGGCCTCGCGGGGGGAGATCCCGAAGAAGGCGGCGTCGAAGTCGGCCACGTTGTCGAGGAATCCGCCCTCGCGGGTGTAGCTGGTCGCGCCCTGTCCGCCTTCGGGGTCGTAGACCTTGTCGAGGTCCCAGCCGCGGTCGGTGGGGAAGGGGGAGATGCCGTCGCCGCCCTGGGCCACGAGGCGCCAGAGGTCCTCGGGGCTGCTGACCCCGCCGGGGTAGCGGCAGCTCATGCCGACGATCGCGATCGGCTCGTCCGCGCCGGTGACGGCCGGCGCAGTGGTCACCTGTGCCGCGAGCGGCTCGTCCGCGTCCCCGAGAAGCTCGCCGCGCACGTACTCCGCCAGGGCCGACGGGGTCGGGTAGTCGAAGACGAGCGTGGCGGGCAGACGCAGGCCGGTGGCCGTATTGAGCCGGTTGCGCAGCTCGACCGCGGTCAGGGAGTCGAAGCCGAGCTCCGTGAACGGCCGGTCCGTGCCCACCTTGGCGGGGGAACCGTGGCCGAGCACGGCCGCGGCGTGCGTCCGCACGAGCTCCAGGACCGCGCCGGACCGCTCCTCCGCGGGCAGGGCCAGGAGCCGGTCGACCAGTGTGGACGATCCGTTCACCGCCGCGGAGGCGGTGCGCCGTGCGGGGGCGGGAACCAGGCCGCGCAGGACCGGGGCGACGCCCGCCGAAGCGGCCAGGGCCCGCATCCGGGCCAGGTCCAACCGGACCGGCACCAGTGCCGGCTCGGGGCCGCCGACGGTCGCGTCGAGCAGGCCCAGACCCATGCCGACCGGGATGGGCAGCACGCCACCACGCGACATGCGCTCGACGTC
>NZ_JBHVUQ010000130.1:0-21715 GCF_042884105.1 Streptomyces sp. NPDC058157 | reverse complement strand
AGCCAGGCCCGACACACCCGGACCCACCTCCAGGACCACACCCGCACCCTCGATACCCATCGAAGCCGCACCCGGATACACCCCCAACGCGATCAACACGTCACGGAAGTTGACACCCGCAGCACGCACCGCGATCCGCACCTCACCCGCACCCAGCACCCGCAGCGCCTCCGGGGAGGGCCGTACGGACAGGCCGTCGACGGCGCCCCGGCCGTCGCCGTCCATGCGCCAGGCGGAGCCGTCGGCGGGCAGTGCGAGGAGGGATCCGGCAGTGGCGGGGCGCACCAGGCGGGGTGCCCGCAGGGTGCCGCCGCGCCACATCAGGTGCGGCTCGTCGGCGCCGAGGGCGGCGGCGACCGCCGGTCGCAGCGGGGCGGCCGGGTCGGCCGGGAGGTCGAGCAGCAGGAAGCGGCCGGGGTTCTCCGACTGGGCCGAGCGCAGCAGGCCGTGGACGGCCGCCGCCGCGGGTTCCGCCCGCTCGGTGGCGTCGGCGGCGAGCGCGCCGCGCGTGAGGACGACCAGGCGCGCGTCGGCCAGCCGGTCGTCGGCGAGCCATTCCCGCAGCAGGCGGGCGGCGTCGGGGACGAGCCGGTGGGCCGCGGAGACCGGGTCCTCGCCGGGTCGGGCCGCGAAGGAGGCCAGCACGACGCGGGGGGCGGCGTCGGCCAGGGCGGCCAGGTCCTGGTGGACGGGGACGCCGGGCAGCTGGGCGGCGGTGTCGGGCTGCTCGCCGAGCAGCGCCCAGCCGGAGGGCTCGTCCTGGTCGCCGGCGTCGGGGGCGGTGGGGACCCAGTCGAGGAGGTAGGCGTCGTTGCTGCCGGCGTCGGGTGCGTCGGCGGCGGTGGCGCGGCGCAGGACGAGGGAGTCGACGGAGGCGACGGGCCGCCCGTCCAGGTCGGCCAGGTGGACGGAGACGGCTCCCTTGCCGGCCGGGGCGATGCGGACGCGCAGTGCGCGGGCTCCGCCGGCGTGCAGGGCGACGCCGCTCCAGGAGAACGGCACCCAGGCGGCGGGGCCGGCCTCGGAGCCTTCGTCGAGGGCATCGAGGACGCCCAGGCCCAGGCCGTGCAGGCCGGCGTCCAGGAGGGCCGGGTGGAGGCCGAACCCGTCGGCGGTGCGGTCGTCGGCGGGCAGCGCCACCTCGGCGTACAGTTCGCCGTCGTGCTGCCAGGCGGCGCGCAGGCCGCGGAAGAGGGGCCCGTAGCCGAAGCCGGCTTCGGCGAGCCGTTCGTACAGGCCGTCCACGGGCACCTCGACGGCGCCGGCCGGCGGCCAGGCCTCCAGGTCGGAGGGAGCGGCGGAGGGCCCGGGGGCGGCGACGGCGAGGGAGCCGGAGGCGTGCAGGGTCCAGGGCGCGTCGTCGGCGTCCTGGGCGTCGGCGGGGCGCGAGTGGACGCGCAGCGGGCGTCGGCCCGTGGCGTCCGGTTCGCCGACGAGCAGCTGGAGGAAGACCCCGCCGTGTTCGGGCAGTACGAGGGGCTGGTGGAGCGTGAGCTCGTCGACGAGGGTGCAGCCGCTGCGGTCGGCCGCCTGCACGGCCAGCTCGACGAAGGCGGTGCCCGGCAGCCACACCCGGCCGTGCACGGCGTGTTCCGCGAGCCACGGGTGGGTGTCCGGCCCGATGCGGCCGGTCAGGACGAGGCCGTCCTCCCCGGCGAGCGACACGCACGCGCCGAGCAGCGGGTGGTCGGCGGCCCCGAGTCCGAGGCCGGTGACGTCGCCGGGGGTGAAGCGGGCCTTCTTCGGCCAGAAGCGCTGGTGCTGGAAGGCGTACGTCGGCAGGTCCACCCGGCGCGCGCCGGTCCCGGCGTAGTACGCGGCCCAGTCGACCGGCACACCGTGGGTGTGGGCCTGGGCGAGGGCGGCGACGGCGGCTTCGGCCTCGTCGCGGTCCTTGCGCAGCACGGGTACGAAGACGCCGTCCTCGACGCAGTCGGCGCCCATGGCGCAGAGCACGCCGTCGGGGCCGAGTTCCACGAACCGGGTCACGCCCTCGGAGCCCAGCGCGGCCATGCCGTCGGCGAATCGGACGGCCTCGCGGACGTGCCGCACCCAGTACTCCGGCGAGCAGAGCTCCGCCACGGAGGCGAGCTCACCGGTGAGGTTCGAAACCACCGGGACGGCCGGCGCAGTGAAGGCGACCGAATCCAGGACGGTACGGAAATCGTCCAGCATCGGGTCCATCAACGGCGAATGGAACGCGTGGCTCACGGTCAGCCGCTTGGTCTTCACCCCACGCCCGGCCAGCACACCCTCAACGGCGGCCACGGACTCGGACGCACCCGAGACCACCACCGAAGCCGGCCCGTTGACTGCGGCGATGCTCACGTCCTCATACGGGGCGACCAGCTCGGCCACCTCCGCCTCAGAGGCCCGCACCGACACCATGGCACCACCGGACGGCAACGCCTGCATCAGCCGACCACGAGCAACAACCAGGCGCGCCGCATCCGCCAGCGAGAACACACCCGCCACATGCGCAGCGGCGATCTCACCGATCGAATGACCCAGCAGGTAGTCCGGCTTCAGCCCCCAGCTCTCCACCAGCCGGTACAGCGCGACCTCGATCGCGAACAACGCCGGCTGAGTGAACTCCGTACGGTCCAGCTCGGCGGAGTCCTCCGCGAGCATCACCTCACGCAGCGACCGCCCCAGCACCGGGTCGACCTCCACACACACCGCATCCAACGCCGCCGCGAACACCGGGAACGCCGCATACAGCTCACGCCCCATCCCCGCCCGCTGCGCACCCTGACCCGTGAACAGGAACGCCGCCCGGGTGTCCTCGGTGGCGAGGCCGCGGACGAGGCCGGCGTGGGTCTCGCCCGCGGCGAGGGCGGCGAGGCCTTCGGCGAGGGCGGCGTGGTCGGCGCCGAGTACGACGGCGCGGTGGTCGAAGGCGGTGCGGGTGGTGGCCAGCGCACGGCCGGTGTCGGCGAGGTGGGGGCGGTCCGCCGCGGGGAGTCCGGCGAAGTGGGCGATCAGGCGGCCGGCCTGGTCGGCGAGGGCGTCCTCGGTGCGGCCGGAAAGCGGCCAGGCGACGACGGGCAGCGGCCGGTCGGCGGAGGTGTCCGGGGCTTCGGCGGCCTCTTCGGGGGCTTCTTCGACGATCACGTGGGCGTTGGTGCCGCTCATGCCGAAGGAGGAGACGGCGGCGCGGCGCGGCCGGTCGGCGGAGGCCGGCCAGTCGCGCTGGTCGGTGAGGAGTTCCACCGCGCCCGCGGACCAGTCGACGTGGGGGGAGGGCTCGTCGACGTGGAGGGTCTTGGGCAGGACGCCGTGGCGCATCGCCTGGACCATCTTGATGATGCCGCCGACGCCTGCGGCGGCCTGTGTGTGGCCGATGTTCGACTTCAGCGAGCCGAGCCACAGGGGGCTGCCGGCGGGGCGGCCCTGGCCGTAGGTGGCGAGGAGCGCCTGGGCTTCGATGGGGTCGCCCAGCTTGGTGCCGGTGCCGTGCGCCTCGACGGCGTCGACGTCGGGCGCGGCGAGTCCGGCGTCGGTCAGCGCGTCGTGGATGACGCGCTGCTGGGAGGGGCCGTTGGGGGCGGTCAGGCCGCTGCTGGCACCGTCCTGGTTGACGGCGGAGCCGCGGATGACCGCGAGGACGGGGTGGCCGAGCCGGCGGGCGTCGGAGAGCCGTTCGACGAGGAGCATGCCGGCGCCCTCGCCCCAGCCGGTGCCGTCGGCGGACGCGGCGAAGGCCTTGCAGCGGCCGTCGGCGGCGAGGCCGCGCTGGCGGGAGAACTCGATGAACGCGCCGGGGGTGGACATCATGGCGACGCCGCCGACGAGGGCCATGCTGCACTCGCCGCCGCGCAGTGCGCGGACGGCCCAGTGGAGGGCGACGAGGGAGGACGAGCAGGCGGTGTCGACGGTCGCCGCGGGGCCTTCGAGGCCGAGGGCGTAGGAGATGCGGCCGGACATGACGCTGGCCGAGCTGCCGATGGCGAGGTAGCCGCCGAGTTCCTCGGCCTCGTGGCGCAGCAGGGAGGCGTAGTCCTGGCTGTTGGAGCCGACGAAGACGCCGGTGGTGGTGCCGCGCAGGGTCTGGGGGTCGATGCCGGCGCGTTCGACGGCCTCCCAGGCGGTCTCCAGGAGGAGGCGCTGCTGCGGGTCCATGGCGAGGGCCTCGCGCGGCGAGATCCCGAAGAACGCGGCGTCGAAGTCGCCGGCGGCGTCGAGGAAGCCGCCTTCGCGGGTGTAGGAGGTGTTGGTCCCGTCCGGGTCGGGGTCGTAGAGGGCGTCAAGGTCCCAGCCCCGGTCGGCGGGGAAGCCGGTGACGGCGTCCCCGCCGGAGGCGACCAGGTCCCAGAGCTGTTCGGGGGTTCGGATGCCGCCCGGATAGCGGCATCCCATCCCCACGATCGCCAGGGGCTCCTGGCGCTCCTCCTCCACCTCGCGCAGGCGCTGCCTGGTCTGGCGGAGCTCGCCCGTCATCCACTTCAGGTGGTCCAGAAGCTTCTCTTCGTTCCCCATCAGGGAAACACCCCCGTCGAACGGCCGCTGCGGTGTCCGGACCGCCGTCAACGGGTCGGGGCGAGTCACGCGGAGCAGTACGGGGAGCCGTCACAGCGTCTGCTACGACTTGCCGAACTCACGCTGGATGATGTCGAAGAGCTCGTCGGGGGTGGCCGTCTCCAGTTCCCCGGCGGGCTCCCCGCCCTCCGTTGCGTTCCCTGCCCCGACCAAGGTGGCCAGCAGGTTCTCCATGCGTGACGCGATGCTCGCCCGCCCGACGTCGTCCAGTTTTACGGCTGTGAGGCTAGCTTCGAGCCGGTCGAACTCCGCTAGCGCAGCCCGGGCGGCCTCCGCGGGTCCGGGGACGAGCCGTTCGCGCAGGTGCTCGGCGAGTGCGGCGGGGGTGGGGTGGTCGAAGACGAGCGTGACGGCCAGGGGCAGCTCCGTGTGGGCGGTGACGAGGTTGCGCAGTTCGACGGCCATCAGGGAGTCGAAGCCGAGGTCGAGGAAGCCGCGGCCGGCGCGCACGGCGCCGGGGTCCTCGTGTCCGAGTACGGCGGCGGCGTGGCCGCGCACCAGGTCGGTGAGGGTCCGCAGCTGTTCGGCTTCGGGCAGGGCGGCGAGCCGGGCGCGCAGTGCGGTGGCGGGGCCGCCGTCCTGGGCGGCGGGCGCCGGGTTCCCGTCGTGCGGGCCGGCCGGGGTCGCGGCCGGTTCGAGGGCCGTCCGGACCTCGGGCAGGTCGCCGAGGAGGGGGCTGGGGCGGCGCGCGGTGAACGGCGGGGCGAACCGCTGCCAGTCGACGTCGGCGACGGTCAGGGCGGTCTCGTCGGCGTCGAGGGCGCGGCCGAGTTCCGCGAGGGCCGTCTGCGGTGCCATGGGCCGCAGTCCGCGCCGGCGCATCTGCCGTTCCAGGTCGCCGGCGGCCATGCCGCCGCCGGCCCACGGGCCCCAGGCGACGGAGGTGGCGTGCAGGCCGCGGGCCCGGCGCCGTTCGGCGAGGGCGTCGAGGAAGGCGTTGGCGGCGGAGTAGGCGGCCTGGCCGCCGCTCCCCCAGGTGCCGGCGATGGAGGAGAACAGGACGAAGGTGTGGATGTCCTCCCCGCACAGGGCGTCGAGGTGGGCGGCGCCGAGGGCCTTGGCGGCGGTGACCCGCTGCCAGTGGCCGCGGTCGGCCTCGCCGACCGGTACGGGTTCGGTGACGCCGGCGGCGTGGACGACGGCCCGTACCGGGTCGCCGGCGGCGCGCAGCCCGGTCAGCAGCCGGTCCAGCTGTGCGCGGTCGGCGGTGTCGCAGGCGGCGACGGTCACCCGGGTGCCTCCCGCGATCAGTTCGGCGGCAAGTTCCCGGGCGCCGGGGGCGTCGGGGCCGCGTCGGCCCGTGAGCACGAGGTGTTCGGCGCCGCGGCCGGCCAGCCAGCGGGCGACGTGGGCGCCGAGGGCGCCGGTGCCGCCGGTGACCAGGACGGTGCCGCGGGGCGTCCAGCGGTGCTCCGCCCGTGCGCCGGGGGCGGCGGGGGCGGTGTGCGGGTCGGGGTGGCGTTCCAGGCGGCGGCCGCGGGTGCCGTCGCGGCGGACGGCGATCTGGTCCTCCGGGCCGCCGTCGAGGAGCGCGGCGCGCAGGGCGGCGAGGTCCTGCTCGTCGGGGTCGGCGGGCAGGTCGACGAGGCCGCCCCAGCGGTCGGGGTGTTCGAGGGCGACGACCCGGCCGAGACCCCACACGGCGGCCTCTTCGGGGCGGCTGACGGGGTCGGCGGCGTCGACCCGGACCGCTCCGCGCGTCACGCACCACAGGGGCGCGTCGACGCCGGAGTCGCCCAGGGCGCGCACGAGCGCGACGGTGCCGAGGCCGTGGGTGCCGTCGGAGGCCAGCAGGGACACCACCGCCTGGACCGGGCCGGGGCCGGCGACGAGGGCCAGTTCGGCGGCGAGGCCGGCGGTCGACCCGTCGGTCGCGTCGACCGGTACGACCGTGGCGCGGGAGGGCGTGCCGTCGCCGAGGGCGGCCGCGACGCGGACCGTGAAGGGGTCGTCCTCGTGGCCTTGGGGCACGGCGAGGAGGAACCCGCCGCGGGGGGCGGGGGTCTCACGGGCGGGCAGCGGCTGCCAGGCGACGCGGTAGCGCAGTCCGGCCGGGGCCTCGGAGGCGCCGTCCGCGCCGTCGGTGACCGTGTCGGGCCAGTAGCGCCGGCGCTGGAAGGCGTACGTGGGCAGCGCGGTCCGGCGGGCGGCGGCCCCTTCGCGGGCCCCTTCGCCGGTTCCGGGCGCCGCCCAGAGCGCCTCGCGGTCCACGGGGACGCCGAGGGTCCAGGCCCGGGCCAGCGCCTGGAGGAGGGTACGGGCCTCCGGACGTCCGGCGCGCAGCAGCGGGAGGTAGGTGCCGGGGGCGCAGTCCGCGGCCATCGCCGACAGCACACCGTCGGGTCCGAGTTCCAGGTACCGGGTGACGCCGAGCTCGTGCAGGGCGGTCATGCCGTCGGCGAAGCGGACGGTGCCGCGTACGTGCCGCACCCAGTAGTCGGCCGTGGCCAGTTCGTCGGCGTCGGCCGCTCCGGTGAGGTTGGAGACGACGGGGACGGCGGGCGCCGCGTACGTGACGGACTCGGCGACCTTGCGGAAGTCGGCGAGGACCGGCTCCATGAGCGGGGAGTGGAAGGCGTGGCTGACGGTCAGCCGCTTGGTCTTCACCCCCCGGTCGGCGAGGGCGTCCGCGATGGCGGTGACGGCGTCGGCGGCACCCGAGACCACCACGGACGCGGGCCCGTTGACGGCGGCGATGCTGACGTCCTCGTACGCGGCGACCAGCTCGGCGACCTCCGCCTCCGGGGCGCGTACGGAGACCATGGCGCCGCCGGACGGCAGTGCCTGCATCAGGCGGCCGCGGGCGGCGACCAGTCGGGCCGCGTCCTCCAGCGAGAACACCCCTGCCACGTGCGCGGCGGCGATCTCGCCGACGGAGTGCCCGAGGAGGTGGTCGGGGCGCACGCCCCAGCTCTCGACGAGCCGGTACAGGGCCACTTCGACGGCGAACAGGGCCGGCTGGGTGAACTCGGTGCGGTCCAGGTCGGCGGAGTCCTCCGCGAACATGACCTCCCGCAGCGGGCGGTCCAGGTACGGGTCGAGGTGCAGGCACACCTCGTCCAGGGCCCGCGCGAACGCGGGGAACGCGGCGTACAGTTCCCGGCCCGCTCCGGCGCGCTGGGCGCCCTGCCCGGTGAAGAGGAAGGCCGTCGGCTCCGCGCCGGCGGTGCCGCGCACCAGGTCGGCGGCCTGCTCTCCGCGGGACAGGGCCAGCAGCGCGGCGCGCGTCCGGCCGGGGTCCTCGCCGGGGAGCAGTGCCGCACGGTGGTCGAAGGCGGTACGGCCGGTGGCCAGCGCGTGTGCCACGTCGGCGGACCGCAGCCCGGGACGGGCGGCGAGGTGTCCGGCCAGGCGGGCGGCCTGTGCGCGCAGGGCCGCTTCGGAGGTGCCGGAGAGCACCCACGGCAGCTGCGGGCCGTCGGTGTCCGCGACCGCCGGTTCCTCCCGGGGGGCCGGCGCGGATTCGAGGATGACGTGGGCGTTGGTGCCGCTGATCCCGAAGGAGGAGACGGCGGCGCGGCGCGGCCGGCCGTCGCCGGCCTGCGGCCACTGCCGTTCCCCTGTCAGCAGCTCGACGGTACCCGCCGACCAGTCCACGTGCGGGGTCGGCTCGTCGGCGTGCAGGGTCCTGGGCAGGACGCCGTGGCGCATCGCCATGACCATCTTGATGATCCCGCCGACGCCGGAGGCGGCCTGCGCGTGGCCGATGTTGGACTTGAGCGAGCCCAGCCACAGCGGCTCGCCGCCGTCGCGCTCCTGGCCGTAGGTGGCGAGGAGGGCCTGGGCTTCGATGGGGTCGCCGAGCGAGGTGCCGGTGCCGTGCGCCTCGACGGCGTCGACCTCGGCGGGCGTCAGGCCGGCGTTGGCGAGGGCTGCACGGATGACGCGCTGCTGGGCGGTGCCGTTGGGGGCGGTGAGGCCGTTGGAGGCACCGTCCTGGTTGACGGCGGAGCCCCGGACCACCGCGAGCACCTCGTGGCCGTGGCGGCGGGCGTCGGAGAGCCGCTCCACCAGGAGCACGCCGACGCCCTCGGCCCAGCCGGTGCCGTCGGCGTCGGCGGAGAACGCCTTGCAGCGGCCGTCGGCGGCGAGGCCGCCCTGCCGGTGGAACTCGGCGAACGCCGCCGGGGTCGGCATCACCGTCACGCCGCCGGCCAGCGCCATCGTGCACTCGCCGGTGCGCAGCGCCTGCGCCGCGAGGTGCAGGGCCACCAGGGAGGAGGAGCAGGCGGTGTCCAGGGTGACGGCGGGGCCCTGCAGGCCGAGGGCGTAGGCGATCCGGCCGGAGAGGACGCTCGTCGCGTTGCCCGCGAGCACCTGCCCCGAGGTGGCGTTGGGCGTACCGCGCAGGGTGCCCGCGTAGCCGAGCGAGGCGGCTCCGGCGAAGACGCCGACCGGTGTGCCGTGCAGGGTGGCGGGGTCGATGCCCGCCGCCTCGACGGCCTCCCAGGAGGCTTCGAGGAGGAGGCGCTGCTGGGGGTCCATGGCGAGGGCCTCGCGGGGCGAGATCCCGAAGAAGTCGGCGTCGAAGTCGGCCGCTCCGGAGAGGAAGCCGCCGGCCCGGGCGTAGTCGCCGTCCTGGCCGGGGTCCGCCGGCAGCTGCCAGCCGCGGTCGGACGGGAACCCGGTGATGGCGTCGCCGCCGTCGCGCACGAGCTGCCACAGGTCGTCGGGGCCGGTGACTCCGCCGGGGTAGCGGCAGCTCATGCCGACCACCACGATCGGGTCGTCTTCGCCCGCCGGGATCCCGGTGGACGGCGCGGCCGCCGGGCGGGCGGAGGTGTCGTCGTCGAGACCGAGGCCGGCCGCGAGGTGGCGGGCGAGTTCGGTCGCGTTGGGGTGGTCGAAGACGGCCGTGGTGGTCAGCCGCACGCCGGTCGCCCGGGTCAGCCGGTCCCGCAGCTCGACCGCGGCCAGGGACTCGAAGCCCAGCTCGCGGAAGGCCCGGGACGGTTCGACGGTGGCGTTCGACGCGTGCCCGAGCACGGCCGCCGCCTCGGTCCGCACCAGCTCCAGCAGGTGCCGCCGCCGGTCCGGGCCGGACAGCCCGGCGAGGCGTGCGCGCAGCGCGTCCGTCGGCTGCGCCGGCCCGTCGTCCGCCGCCTGGGCCAGGGCCCGTACGGCGGGCAGTTCGCAGAGGAGCGGGCTGGGCCGCATCGCGGTGAACGTCGGCGCGAAGTGTGCCCAGGCCACGTCGGCCACGGTCACGCACGCCTCGCCCGCGGCGAGGGCCCGCTCCAGGGCCGCCATGGCCCGGGCCGGCTCCAGCACGAGGAGCCCGCGCTCGCGCAGGTGCTCCGCGATGACCCTGCCGGTGGCCATACCGCTGCCGCCCCAGGGTCCCCAGGCGACGGAGGTCGCGACCTGGCCACGCGCCTGCCGCCACTGGGCAAGGGCGTCCAGATAGGTGTTCGCCGCCGCATACGCACCCTGACCGCCCGAACCCCACACCGCGGAGATCGAGGAGAACAGCACGAACGCGTCCAACGCGGCAGCCCGGTCAGGCTCACTGAACAGCGCGTCAAGATGCCGGGCACCCTCCACCTTCGCCGCCAGAACACCCTCGTACTCCTGAGCCGAACCCGCCATCAACGCGTTCAACTGCTCCACACCAGCCGCGTGGACGACACCACGGACCGGACCGTCCACCTCCAGACCCTCCACGAGCGCACGCACCTGAGCCGCATCAGCCACATCACAAGCGACCACGCTCACCCGGACCGCGTCCGAGGCCAGTTCCTCCACCAGCTCCCTCGCACCGGGGGCATCCAGGCCACGACGGCTCGTCAGCACCACATGCGAGGCACCCTCGGCCACCAGCCAACGGGCCACGTGCGCACCCAGCGCACCCGTACCACCCGTCACCAGGACGGTGCCCTGCGGACGCCAGCGCTCCGCGTCGGTGGACGGCTCCGCCGGCCGCAGCCGACGGCCGTAGACACCGGCCGCACGCACGGCGACCTGATCCTCGACGGCCATGCCGAGCACACCCCGCACACGGGCCGCAGCACGCTCGTCCAGCACCTCGGGAAGGTCGACCAGACCACCCCAACGGCCCGGATGCTCCAGCGCCACCACCCGGCCCAGACCCCACACGAGGGACTGCTCCACACCCTCCGCACGCAGGGCATCGGAGCGGCCGATCGACACGGCCCCCTGGGTCAGAGCCCACAGCGGCGCCTCGACCTCCGCGTCACCCAGGGCCTGGACCAGCTCCAGCGTCCCCACCAGGCCACGCAACGACACCACACCCGTGACACCGTCCGCCAGCCCGGCAACCCGCTCCGCAAGCCCCACACGGCCCTCACCGGAAGGCACGAGCAGGAGCTGTCCGGACAGCACACCGACGACCCATTCCGCCAGCGGGCTTTCCTCATCGGCCACCACCAGCCACGAACCGATCGCATCGGTGTGTCCGGGCTCACCCAGCGGCTTCCAGGTGGCCTGGTAGCGCCACCCGTCGACCGTCGACTGCTCACGCCGACGCTTGCGCCACGAAGACAACGCGGGCAGCACAGCGCCCAGGGAACCGTCCTCGACGTCCAGGGCCTCGGCCAGAGCGCCCAGGTCCTCACGCTCCACCGCCGCCCAGAACTCCGCGTCCACCGCGTCGGCCTCGGCCCCGGCCGCCTGCACCGTGGTACCGGCCTCCGGCCAGTACCGCTGGTGCTGGAAGGCGTACGTCGGCAGCTGCACGCTCCGCGCGCCGGACCCGGCGTAGAACGCCGCCCAGTCCACCGCCACACCATGGACGTACGCCTGGGCCACGCCCGTGACGGCCGCCTCGGGCTCGTCGCGGTCCTTGCGCAGCACCGGTACGAAGACGCCGTCCTCGACGCAGTCGGCGGCCATCGCGGACAGCACGCCGTCCGGGCCGAGCTCCACGAAACGGGTCACCCCCTGGCCGTACAGCGAGGAGATCCCATCGGCGAAGCGCACGGCCTCGCGGACGTGGCGCACCCAGTACTCCGGCGAGCAGAGCTCCGCCACGGAGGCGAGCTCACCGGTCAGGTTCGAGACCACCGCGATCGAGGGCGAGGCGAAGGCGACGGAGTCGAGCACCGTGCGGAACTCGTCCAGCATCGGGTCCATCAACGGCGAGTGGAAGGCGTGGCTCACGGTCAGCCGCTTGGTCTTCACCCCGCGCTCGACGAGCACGGCCGCGATGGCGGTCACGGACTCGGCGGCCCCGGAAACGACCACGGAGGCCGGCCCGTTGACAGCGGCGATACTCACGTCCTCATACGAGGCGACCAACTCGGCCACCTCCGACTCGGAAGCCCGCACCGACACCATCGCGCCGCCCTCCGGCAGCGCCTGCATCAGACGACCACGAGCAACAACCAGCCTGGCCGCGTCCACGAGCGAAAACACGCCCGCCACATGCGCAGCAGCGATCTCACCGATCGAGTGGCCGAGGAGGTAGTCGGGACGCATCCCCCAGCTCTCCACCAGCCGGAACAGGGCCACCTCGATCGCAAACAGCGCGGGCTGAGTGAACTCGGTGCGGTCCAGCTCCGCGGACTCCTCCGCGAACATCACCTCACGCAGCGAACGCCCCAGCACCGGATCGACCTCCGCACACACCGCATCCAACGCCGCCGCGAACACCGGGAAGGCCGCGTACAGCTCACGCCCCATCCCCGCCCGCTGCGCACCCTGACCCGTGAACAGGAAACCCGTCAGACCCGGGACCACCGCACCACGCACCACACCCGCCGCCGAACCACCCCGCGACAAAGCCTCAAGCGCCGCACCACGATCACCACCCCACACCACCGCACGCTGCTCGAACACCGAACGCGTCGCCACCAGCGAAAAACCGACATCCACCGGATCCACACCAGCAAGCGGCACCAGCCGACCCGCCTGCGCACCCAACGCCTCCACCGAACGACCCGACACCACCCACGGCACCACCGGCAAAACCACAGGAGCCGCCACCACCGGCTCGGACACCGCTTCCGGGGCCTGTTCCAGGATCACGTGGGCGTTCGTGCCGCTGAAGCCGAACGAGGAGACGCCCGCGCGGCGCGGCCGGTCCTGGTCGGCCGGCCAGGCGTGGTCCTCGGTCAGCAGTTCGACGGCGCCGTCGGTCCAGTCGACGTGCGGCGTCGGCTCGGTGACGTGGAGGGTGCGCGGAAGCACACCGCGGTCCATCGCCAGCACCATCTTGATCACGCCCGCGACGCCGGCCGCGGCCTGCGTGTGGCCGATGTTGGACTTCACGGAGCCGAGCAGCAGCGGTCGGCCCTCCGGGCGTTCCCGGCCGTAGGTGGCCAGCAGCGCCTGCGCCTCGATCGGGTCGCCCAGCTTCGTACCGGTGCCGTGCGCCTCCACCGCGTCGACCTCGGCGGCCGACAGGCCGGCGTTGGCCAGGGCGGCGCGGATCACGCGCTGCTGGGACGGGCCGTTGGGGGCGGTCAGGCCGTTGGAGGCACCGTCCTGGTTGACGGCCGAGCCGCGGACCACCGCGAGCACCCGGTGGCCGTTGCGCTCGGCGTCCGACAGCCGCTCCAGCACGAGCATGCCGGCGCCCTCGCCCCAGGCGGTGCCGTCCGCGTCCGCGGAGAACGCCTTGATGCGCCCGTCGGCGGCGAGGCCGCGCTGGCGGGAGAACTCCACGAAGGCGCCGGGCGTCGACATCACGGTGACGCCGCCGGCCAGGGCGAGGTCGCACTCGCCGCCCCGCAGTGCCTGTGCGGCGAGGTGGAGGGCCACCAGCGACGAGGAGCAGGCCGTGTCGACGGTGACGGCGGGGCCTTCGAGGCCGAGGGCGTAGGCGATGCGGCCGGAGAGCACGCTGGCGGTGTTGCCGGTCGCCACGTACCCCTGGACGGCTTCGGCCACGGGCCGCAGCAGGCCGACGTAGTCCTGGCCGTTGGTGCCGGCGAAGACGCCCGTGGCGGTGCCGCGCAGCGAGGCCGGGTCGATGCCCGCGCGTTCCAGGACCTCCCAGGAGGTTTCCAGCAGCAGCCGCTGCTGGGGGTCCATGGCGAGGGCCTCGCGCGGCGAGATCCCGAAGAAGGCGGCGTCGAAGTCGCCGGCGCCGGCCAGGAAGCCGCCTCGGGAGGCGTACGAGGTGCCGGGTCGGCCGGGGTCGGCGGCGAGGAGCGCGTCGAGGTCCCAGCCCCGGTCGGCGGGGAAGTCCGTCAGGGTCTCGTCGCCGTCGGCGAGCAGCCGCCACAGCCGCTCGGGGGTGTCGGCGCCGCCGGGGAAGCGGCAGCTCATGCCGACGATCACGATCGGGTCGTCGTCGCCGGGACGGACGCCCGAGGCCGAGCCCGTGCCGGTGACGGGGACGGGGAGGGCCTGGCCGGCCGCGCGGTCTCCGAGGACGCCGGTGAGGACGTGCTCGGCCAGGGCGGCGGGGGTGGGGAAGTCGAACAGCAGGGTGACGGGCAGGCGCAGCCCGGTCGCCGCACCCAGTGCGTTGCGCAGCTCGACGGCGCCGAGGGAGGTGAAGCCGAGGTCGCGGAAGGCCCGTTCGGGGTCGATGGACGCCGCCGAGGAGTGGCCCAGTACACCCGCGATCTCGGTGCGCACCAGTTCGCCCACCAGGCGGCGCTGTTCCGCGTCGGTGGCCGTCAGCAGGCGGGCGCGCAGTGCCGAGAGCCCGCCGGCGGGGCGGTCCTCGTCGGTGGCACCGTACGGGTCCGGGGTGTCGCGCAGTTCGGGCAGGTCGGCCAGGAGGGGGTCCGGGCCGGCCGTGCCGGGGCGGCGGGTGGCGGCGAAGCGCCGCCAGTCGACGTCGGCGACGAGGGTGAGGGCTTCGTCGGACCGCACGGCCCGTTCGAGGGCGGTGACGGCGAGTTCGGGATCCATGGCGCGTACGCCGCGGCGGCCGAACCGCTGGGCGACGGCGCCTTCGCCGAGCCCGGCGCCGTCCCACAGGCCCCAGGCGACGGAGGTCGCGGGCAGGCCGAGGGAACGCCGGTGCAGGGCGAGGGCGTCGAGGTAGGCGTTGCCGGGCGCGTAGTTGCCCTGTCCGAGGCCGCCGAGGACGCCGGCGAGCGAGGAGAACAGCACGAACGCGTCGAGGTCCAGGTCGCGGGTGAGCTCGTGCAGGTGCCGCGCGGTGGCGGTCTTGGCGCGCAGGACGCCGTCGATGCGCCCGGTGTCCAGGTCGTCGACCAGGGCGTCGTCGAGGGCGGCGGCGGTGTGGACGACGGCGGTCAGCGGGAGTTCGTCCGGTATGTCGGCCAGGACGGCGGCCAGGGCCGCGCGGTCGGCGGTGTCGCAGGCGGCGAGGGTGACGCGGGCGCCGTCCGCTTCGAGTTCGGCGCGCAGCTCGGCCGCGCCGGGTGCGTCGGGGCCCCTGCGGCTGAGCAGCAGGAGGTGTGCGGCGCCGCGGCGGGCCAGCCGGCGGGCGACGTGGGCGCCGAGTGCGCCGGTGCCGCCGGTGACGAGCACGGTGCCGCGCGGCTCCCAGGCGTCCCGGGTCCCGGGCCGGGCCGGGGACGGGGCCGGGGAGGGAGCCGGTGCGGGGAGGAGGCGGCGCCGGTAGGTGCCCGAGGGGCGTACGGCGACGGCCCGGTCGCCCGCGCCGGGCCCGGCGTCGGCGGCGGCCCGCAGGGCCGTGCGGAGCCGGCCCTGGCCCCGCTGCTCCAGCGGGCCGGAGGGCAGGTCGACGACGCCGCCCCAGCGTTCGGGGTACTCGGCGCCGAGGACTCCGGCGAGGCCCCACAGGAGGGCCTGGTCGGGGCGGTCCAGCCGGTCGGCGCGGTCGACCGAGACGGCGCCCCGTGTCACGGTCCACAGCGGCGCGGACGCGCCGGCGTCGCCGAGGGCCTGTGCGAGCGCCACGGTCGCGGCGAACCCGGCCGGGGTCACCAGGCCTTCGGCCGGTTCCTCGACCAGGCCGAGGAGCGAGACGACACCGGCGAGCGGGGCGGCGTCGGGCACGGCGGCGAGCGTGTCGCGGAGCCGGTGCGCGAGCGCGTCGCGGCCGGCCGTCGCGGGCACGTCCAGCCGCAGCACCCGGCCCGGCCCGTCCAGCGCGGCGAGGCAGTCGGCGACCGCGTCCTGGTGGTCGTGCCCGTCCTCGGGTACGACCACGAGCCAGGTGCCGTCGTCCGGGCCGGCGGCGGCCGTCTCCGGGACCGGCTGCCAGGCGATGCGGTGGCGCCAGCCGTCGAGCGTCCTGTCCTCCAGGCTGCGCCGGTGCCACTGCGACAGTGCGGGCAGCACGGCGCCGAGCGGTGTGCCCGCCGGGTCGGCGGCGTCGAGGGCCAGCATGTCCGCGACGGCTTCCAGGTCCTGGCCCTGGACGGCCGTCCAGAATCCCTCTTCCACCGGGTCGCCGGCGGGACGGCCCGCGCCGCCGGCCGGGTCCGAGGGCTTGGCGCGCAGCCAGTAGTGGCGGTGCTGGAAGGCGTAGGTGGGCAGGTCGACGCGGCGGGCGCCGGTGCCGGCGAAGTAGGCGGCCCAGTCGAGGGGGGCGCCGTGCGCGTACGCCCGGGCCAGCGCGGTGACCAGGGCCCGCGTCTCCTCCCGGCCCTTGACCAGGGCGGGCAGGTACACGGCGTCGGGGGCGGTGTCGGCGGCCATGGCCGACAGCACGCCGTCGGGGCCGAGCTCCACGAACCGGGTGACGCCCTGGCCCTGGAGGGTGGCGACGCCGTCGGCGAAGCGCACGGCCTCGCGGACGTGCCGCACCCAGTACTCCGGCGAGCACAGCTCCTCCGCGGAGGCCGGCCCACCCGTGAGGTCCGAGACCAGGTCGACGGTGGGAGCGGCGAACTCCACGGTCTCCAGTACGGCGCGGAAGTCCGCGAGCATCGGCTCCATCAGGGGGGAGTGGAAGGCGTGGCTGACGGTCAGCCGCTTGGTCTTCACCCCGCGTCCGGCCAGCACGCCCACGATGGCGGCCACGGAATCTTCGGCACCCGAGACCACCACGGAGGCCGGCCCGTTGACGGCGGCGATGCTGACGCCCTCGTACGAGGCGACCAACTCGGCCACCTCCGCCTCAGCCGCACGCACTGACACCATCGCACCACCGGACGGCAGCACCTGCATCAGACGCCCACGCGCCACGACCAGCCTGGCCGCATCAGCCAGCGAGAACACTCCCGCCACATGGGCGGCGGCGATCCCGCCCACCGAATGCCCCAGGAGGCAGTCGGGCTTGAGGCCCCAGCTCTCCACCAGCCGGTACAGCGCGACCTCAAGCGCGAACAGCGCCGGCTGCGTGAACTCGGTGCGGTCCAGCTCCGCGGAGTCCTCCGCGAACATCACCTCCCGCAGCGACCGCCCCAGCACCGGGTCGATCTCCGCGCACACCGCGTCCAGCGCGTCCGCGAACGCGGGGAAGGCCGCGTACAGTTCCCGGCCCATGCCCGCGCGCTGCGCGCCCTGCCCCGTGAAGAGGAAGGCCGTGCGCCCCGCTGCGGTCTGCCCGACGGAGCCGCCGCCCCGTGCCAGCGTCCCGACGGCCTCCAGCAGCTCGGTCCGGTCGCCGCCCACGAGGACGGCGCGGTGCTCGAAGGCGTGCCGGGTGGTGGCCAGCGAGAACGCGACGTCGGCCGGCCGGAGCTCCGGGTGCTCGGCGAGGTGCGCGCGGAGCCGCTCGGCCTGGGCCCGTACCGCGCTCTCGGAGCGGCCCGAGATCGTCCACGCAACGGTGTCGGCACCGGTGTGCGCGGTCTCGGCGGGGGTCTCCTGCGGGGGCTGCTCCAGGACCACGTGCGCGTTGGTGCCGCTGATGCCGAACGAGGAGACGCCGGCCCGGCGCGGCCGGTCCTCGGCCTGGGGCCAGTCCCGCTGCCGGGTCAGCAGCTCGACGTACCCGGCCGACCAGTCGACGTGCCCGGACGGCTCGTCGACGTGCAGGGTCCGGGGCAGCACGCCGTGCCGCATCGCCTCGATCATCTTGATGACGCCGCCGACGCCGGCGGCGGCCTGCGTGTGGCCGATGTTCGACTTCAGGGAGCCGAGGTAGAGCGGCCGGTCGGCCGGGCGGCCCTGCCCGTAGGTGGCGAGGAGGGCCTGGGCCTCGATCGGGTCGCCGAGCGCGGTGCCGGTGCCGTGCGCCTCGACGGCGTCGACGTCGGCCGGGGCCAGTCCGGCGTTGGCCAGGGCGGCGCGGATCACGCGCTGCTGGGAGGGGCCGCTGGGGGCGGTGAGGCCGTTGGAGGCACCGTCCTGGTTGACGGCGGTGCCGCGGATGACGGCGAGGACGGGATGGCCCAGCCTGCGTGCGTCGGCGAGCTTCTCCACGAGCAGTACGCCGACGCCCTCGGACCAGCCGGTGCCGTCGGCGGAGTCGGCGAAGGACTTGCAGCGGCCGTCGCCGGCCAGGCCGCCCTGCCGGGCGAAGTCCTCGAAGGTCGCGGGGGTCGGCATCACGGTGACGCCGCCGGCCAGCGCCATGGTGCACTCGCCGGCCCGCAGCGCCTGCACGGCGAGGTGCAGGGCCACCAGCGACGAGGAGCACGCCGTGTCGATACTGACGGCGGGACCCTCGAACCCGAAGGTGTAGGCGACGCGCCCGGACAGCACGCTGCTCGCGGTGCCGATGCCGAGGTAGCCCTCGACCTCGGCGGGCACCTCGTCCAGCCGGGCGCCGTAGTTGTGGTACATCAGGCCGGCGAAGACGCCGACCTTCCGGCCGCGCAGGGAGGACGGGGCGATGCCGGCCCGTTCGACCGCCTCCCAGGAGGCCTCCAGCAGCAGCCGCTGCTGCGGGTCCATGCCCATCGCCTCGCGCGGCGAGACCTTGAAGACCTCGGCGTCGAAGGCCCCGGCGTCGTGGAGGAAGCCGCCCTCCCGCGCGTACGTGGCCTCTTCGCCGTCCGGTCCGGGGCCGACCAGCTCCTCGCAGTCCCAGCCGCGGTCCGCCGGGAAGGCGGTGATCCCGTCGGTGCCCGACTCCACCAGCCGCCACAGGTCCTCGGGGGACCGGACGCCGCCCGGGTAGCGGCAGCCGATGCCGACGACGGCGATGGGCTCCCGTCCCTTGCCCTCCGCCACCCGCAGACGTTCGGTCGTCTCGTGGAGGTCAGCGGTGACCCTTTTCAGATATTCACGAAGCTTGTCTTCGTTAGCCATCGGAGCACACCTTCGGGTACGTCAGGAGATCAGGAGGATGGGGAGGGCGGAAGGGGTCCGCGGGGCGGCCGCCGTGCGGTCAGGAGGCGCCGAACCGCTGGTCGATGAAGGCGAAGAGTTCGTCGTCGGACGCCGATTCCAGCTCCTGCGACACGGACTCCTCGGCCCCCTCGCCCGCGGCCGCACCGGCGACCTCGTGGGCCGCGTAGGCGTCGGCCCACTTCGCCGCCAGGCCCTTGAGGCGGGTCGCGAACACCGACTGCGCCGCGTCGTCGGGGACGAGCGCCGCCATGGTCTCCGGCGCCATGGCCGCGAACGCGGCCTCGAGCCGGTCCAGCTCCCCGAGGATGGCGGCGGCGCCGTCGGCCTCGGGGGCGAGGCCCGCGTACAGGTGGTCGACGAGGTCGGCGACGGTCGGGTGGTCGAAGACCAGGGTCGCGGTGAGGCGCAGACCCGTCTCGGCGCCCAGCCTGTTGCGGAGTTCGACGGCGGTCAGCGAGTCGAATCCGAGTTCGGTGAAGGCCTGCCGGTCCTCGAAGGCGCCGGTGGAGACGTGGCCGAGCACGCTCGCGACGGCGGTCCGTACGAGTTCGGCCACCGCCGCGCGCCGTGCGTCCTGCGTCGGGAGCTCGGTGAGGCGGCGGCGCAGCACGTCCGCGCCGGCGGGTGCGACCTGGGCGGCGGACGCCGTCCTGAGGACGCGGCTGCCGCGGACCAGCCGCCGGTGGACGGCCGGCAGGGTGCCGCGGTCCGCGCGGCCGCGCAGGGCCGCGAGGTCGAGGCGCACCGGCACGAGGGCCGGTTCTCCGCTGCCCGCGCCGGTGTCGAGGAGCTCCAGCCCCTCGTCCACGGTGAGGGGCACGATCCCGGCGCGCTGGATGCGTTCGACGTCGGCCTGGGTGAGACCGGCGCCCATGCCGGCGCTCTCCTCCCACAGGCCCCAGGCCAGGGAGGTCGCCGGCAGGCCGAGGGCGTGCCGGTGGGCGGCGAGGGCGTCGAGGAAGGAGTTCGCGGCCGCGTAGTTGGCCTGTCCCGCGCTGCCGAGCACGCCGGCGACGGAGGAGAACAGCACGAACGCCTCCGGCTTCACGCCGAGCTCCTGCGTCAGGTCGTGGAGGTGCCAGGCCGCGTCGACCTTGGCCCGCAGGACCTTCGCCAGCCGCTCGGGGGTCAGGGAGGAAATGGTCCCGTCCTCGACCACACCGGCGGCGTGCACGACGGCCTTGACCGGATGGGCGGCCAGCAGGGAGGCCAGGGCCTCCCGGTCGGAGACGTCACACGCGGCAACCGTCACGGACGACGCGCCCAGCTCCTCCAGCTCACCACGCAGCTCCCCGGCACCCGGGGCATCGAGACCGCGCCGGCTCACCAGCACGAGCTCGCGCACCCCGTGCCCGACCACCAGGTGCCGGGCCACCACAGCGCCCAGACCACCGGTACCACCGGTCACCAACACCGGACCCGCACCGAAACCACCGGCAGGCTCGGCGTTCTGCTCCGCCCGCACAAGACGCGGCACGAACACCCCGCCACCCCGGACGGCCACCTGCGGCTCACCCGAAGCCACCACCGAAGCCACCAGCTCCGACGTCAACGCATCACGCTCGTCCACATCGACGAGCACGAACCGGCCCACACCCTCCGACTGAGCGGAACGCACCAGACCCCACACCACCGAAGCCGCCACATCCGCGACCTCGTCATCAGGTCCGGCGGCCACGGCACCCCGCGTCACCAGCACCAGGGCCCGGTCCATGTCCGTCCACCCCTGCACCAGCTCCAGGGCCCGCGACGCCAACCCATGGGCCGCACCCGGAACATCGGCCTCCGCATCGATGGAGACCAGGTCGACGACGACGGCGTCCTCACCCCCGCCTCCGGAGGCGGGGAGGGTCTCCGCTGTCCACTCCAGGCGGAAGAGGGAGTCTCGGCCCGCCCCGCCGGACACGGCGGCCTGACCGTCCACGGGGCGCAGCGCCAGCGAGTCCACCGACAGCACCGCACCACCGGCGGCGTCCATGACGGCGAGCGCCACCCCACCCGTGTCCGAGCGGCTCAGGCGGACCCTCAGCCCGGCGGCGCCGGAGGCGTGCAGGGACACGCCCGACCAGGCGAACGGCAGGTGGCCGCCCGTCCCCTCCGGGAGCAGCCCGCCCACGCGCAGCGCGTGCAGGGCGGCGTCCAGGAGCGCCGGGTGCAGGCCGAAGCGGCCCGCCTCACCGGCAGCGTCCTCGGGGAGGGCGACCTCGGCGAAGACCTCGTCGCCCGAACGCCAGACGGCCCTGAGCCCCTGGAACAGCGGGCCGTACGCGAAGCCGCCGTCCGCGAATTCCGCGTAGAGACCGCCGAGGTCGAGTTCCTCGGCGCCCTGCGGCGGCCACGCGGTCGGACCGGCGGGGGGCACCGCGACGCCGGGCACGAGGGTGCCCGTCGCGTGCGTGCTCCACGCCTCGTCGTCCGAGGTGTCGGGCCGCGCGTGGAGGGTCAGCGGTCGGCGGCCCTCCGTGTCGGCGGGGCCCACCACCAGTTGCACCGAGACGCCGTTGCGCTCGGGCAGGACCAGGGGCTCGCTGAGCGTCAGCTCCTCGAGACCGCCGCAGCCGACCTGGACACCGGCGTGCAGGGCCAGTTCCACGAACGCCGTGCCCGGAAGGATGACGCTGCCGCGCACCGCGTGTCCCGCCAGCCACGGGTGCGTGTCCAGGCCCAGTCGCGCCGTGAACACGTCCCCCTGGCCGCCGGCGAGCTCCACGGCGGCACCGAGCAGCGGGTGCGCGGCCGGGCGCAGCCCCAGGTCGGTGGCGTCGGCGGCGCCGGTGGACGGCTTCAGCCAGTAGTGCTGGTGCTGGAAGGCGTACGTCGGAACGTCGACGCGACGCGCGCCGGTCCCGGCGAAGAAGGCCTCCCAGTCGACGGGCACGCCGTGGGCGTACGCCTGACCCAGGGCGGCGACCACGGCTTCGGCCTCGCCGCGTCCCTTGCGCAGCACGGGCACGAAGACCACGTCCTCGACGCAGTCGGCGCCCATCGCGCAGAGCACGCCGTCGGGGCCGAGCTCCACGAAGCGGGTCACACCCTGCGAGTGGAGGGTGGCGACACCGTCGGCGAAGCGGACGGCCTCGCG
>NZ_JBHVUQ010000129.1:0-21865 GCF_042884105.1 Streptomyces sp. NPDC058157 | reverse complement strand
CCCTCGGTCTCTGTGCGGCAGAGTCGGGCGGCCCGGGGGCCTCAGTCGCGGCCGGTGCCGCCGAGGTGGTGGACGCGGACCATGTTGGTCGTGCCCGGGACACCGGGGGGAGAACCGGCCGTGATGATCATGGTGTCGCCCTCGTTGAAGCGCTGGAGCTTCAGCACCTCGGCGTCGACCAGGTCGACCATGGCGTCGGTGCTGTCCGCGTGCGGGACGACGGCGGACTCGACGCCCCAGCTCAGGGTGAGCTGGTTGCGGGTGTTCACGTCGGTGGTGAACGCCAGGATCGGCTGCGTGGCGCGATAGCGCGACAGGCGGCGGGCGGTGTCGCCGGACTGGGTGAAGGCGACCAGGGCCTTGCCGTCGAGGAAGTCCGCGATCTCGCAGGCCGCGCGGGCGACGGAGCCGCCCTGGGTACGCGGCTTCTTGCCCTGGACCAGCGGCTGGAGGCCCTTGGAGAGGAGCTCCTCCTCGGCGGCCGTGACGATCTTCGACATCGTCTTGACGGTCTCGATCGGGTAGGCGCCCACCGAGGACTCGGCGGAGAGCATGACCGCGTCGGCGCCGTCGAGGATGGCGTTGGCGACGTCGGAGGCCTCCGCGCGGGTCGGGCGGGAGTTGGTGATCATCGACTCCATCATCTGGGTGGCGACGATGACCGGCTTGGCGTTGCGGCGGCACATCTCGATGAGCCGCTTCTGGACCATCGGGACCTTCTCGAGCGGGTACTCGACGGCCAGGTCGCCGCGGGCCACCATGACCGCGTCGAAGGCCGCGACCACGGCCTCCATGTTCTCGACGGCCTGCGGCTTCTCCACCTTGGCGATGACGGGGACCCGGCGGCCCTCCTCGTCCATGACGCGGTGGACGTCCTTGACGTCGTTGGCGTCGCGGACGAAGGACAGGGCGACCATGTCGCAGCCCATGCGGAGGGCGAAGCGCAGGTCGTCGACGTCCTTCTCCGACAGGGCGGGGACGTTCACGGCGGCACCGGGCAGGTTGATGCCCTTGTGGTCCGAGATGACACCGCCCTCGATGACGATGGTCTTGACCCGCGGGCCCTCGACCTCGGTCACCCGCAGCTCGACGTTGCCGTCGTTGATCAGGACCTGGTCACCCTTGGCGACGTCGCCGGGGAGACCCTTGTAGGTGGTGCCGCAGATGGACTTGTCGCCCGGGACGTCCTCGGTGGTGATGGTGAACTCGTCACCGCGCACCAGCTCGACGGGACCCTCGGCGAAGGTCTCCAGACGGATCTTCGGACCCTGGAGGTCGGCGAGTACGCCGACCGCGCGCCCGGTCTCCTCGCAAGCCCTCCGGACGCGGTCGTACCGCTCCTGGTGTTCTGCCTGGGAACCGTGGCTGAAGTTGAATCGGGCCACGTTCATACCTGCCTCGATGAGTGCTTTCAGCTGCTCAAGCGAGTCGACGGCGGGGCCCAGCGTGCAGACGATTTTGGAACGGCGCATGAAGCGGATCCTATCCGTTTGTTTCGTAGCGGAATATTCCGTCTGGTGGAAAGTCCAAGTGACTACTGGGTAACCAGCGCGTACGCCTGGGTGGCGATCTCCAGCTCCTCATCCGTGGGCACCACCGCCACCGCCACCCGCGCGTACTCCGCCGAGATCAGCCGGGGCTCCGGGGAGCGCACCGCGTTCGCCTCCAGGTCCAGCGCGAGCCCCAGCTCCTCCAGTCCGGAAACCGCCGCCTCGCGCACCGCCGCGGCGTTCTCTCCGACGCCCGCGGTGAACACCACCGCGTCCACCCGGCCCAGGACCGCCGTGTAGGCGCCGATGTACTTCTTCAGCCGGTGCACGTACGCCGCCAGCGCCAGGCGCGCCGACTCGTCGCCCTCGCCCGCCCGCCGGGTCACCTCGCGCATGTCGTTGTCGCCGCACAGACCCAGCAGACCGCTCTTCTTGTTGAGCAGCGAGTCGATCTCGTCGACCGACATCCCGCCCACCCGCGCCAGGTGGAAGACCACCGCCGGGTCCAGGTCCCCCGACCGGGTCCCCATGACCAGCCCCTCCAGCGGGGTCAGCCCCATCGAGGTCTCCACGCACACCCCGCCGCGCACCGCCGAGGCGGAGGCCCCGTTGCCCAGGTGCAGCACGATCACGTTCACCTCCTCCACCGGCCTGCCCAGCAGTGCGGCCGTGGCCCGCGAGACGTAGGCGTGGGAGGTGCCGTGGAAGCCGTACCGCCGGATGGAGTACTTCTCGGCGGTCGCCGCGTCGATCGCGTACCGGGCCACGTGCTCCGGCATCGTCGAGTGGAAGGCCGTGTCGAAGACGGCCACCTGCGGGAGGTCGGCGCGCAGCTCGCGGGCCACCTCGATGCCGGTCACGTTCGCCGGGTTGTGCAGCGGGGCCAGCGGGATCAGGCTGCGGATCTCCGCCAGCACCTCGTCGTCGATCACCGTCGGCGCGGTGAACCGGGTCCCGCCGTGCACCACCCGGTGGCCCACGGCCGCCAGTTCGGGGGAGTCCAGGCCCATGCCGTCGGCGGCCAGCTCCTGCGCCACCGCCCGCAGCGCCTGCGCGTGGTCCGCGATCGCCCCGGTCCGCTCGCGCCTGCCGCCCTCGGCGCCCGGCCCGGCGAGCGGCTCGTGCACCAGGCGCGAGCCGTCCTCCCCGATCCGCTCCACCAGGCCCACGGCCAGGCGCGAGGAGTCCGCCATGTCGAGGAGCTGGTACTTGACCGACGAGGAGCCGGAGTTGAGGACGAGTACGCGCGTAGCGGTCACGGCGGGTGTCTTTCCTTCGGACGGAGAGGTGCGGGGGAGGGGGTGGGCGGGGGTCAGGCGGTGGGCGCTGCCGTGTCCCGGGACTGGGCCTGGATGGCGGTGATCGCCACCGTGGTGACGATGTCCTGGACGAGCGCCCCGCGCGAGAGGTCGTTGACGGGCTTGCGCAGGCCCTGGAGGACCGGGCCGACCGCGACGGCGCCTGCCGAACGCTGCACGGCCTTGTACGTGTTGTTGCCCGTGTTCAGGTCCGGGAAGATCAGCACGCTCGCCCGGCCGGCCACCTCGGAGCCGGGCAGCTTCGTCGCCGCCACCGAGGGCTCCACGGCCGCGTCGTACTGGATCGGCCCCTCGATCAGCAGGTCCGGACGCTGCTCGCGGACGGTCTCGGTGGCCTTGCGGACCTTCTCCACGTCCGCGCCGGAGCCGGAGGTGCCGGTGGAGTACGAGAGCATCGCGATCCGCGGCTCGACGCCGAAGGCCGCGGCCGTGGCGGCCGACTGGACGGCGATGTCGGCGAGTTGCTCGGCGTTCGGGTCCGGGTTGACCGCGCAGTCCCCGTACACGAGGACCTGGTCGGCCAGGCACATGAAGAAGACGGAGGAGACGATCGAGGCCTCCGGCTTGGTCTTGATGATCTCGAAGGCCGGGCGGATGGTCGCGGCGGTGGAGTGCACCGAGCCGGAGACCATGCCGTCGGCGAGGCCCTCCTGGACCATCAGCGTGCCGAAGTAGTTGACGTCGGTGACCACGTCGTGGGCCAGCTCGACGGTCATGCCCTTGTGGGCTCGGGCCTGCGCGTAGTACTCGGCGAACCGTTCCCGCAGGGGGGAGGTCGCCGGATCGATGAGCTGCGCGCCCGAGATGTCGACGCCCAGGTCGGCGGCCTTCTTGAGGATCGCCTGCTCCTCGCCCAGCAGCGTCAGGTCGCAGACCCCCCGGCGCAGCACCACGTCCGCGGCGCGCAGCACCCGCTCCTCGGTGCCCTCCGGCAGGACCACGCGCCGGCGCTCGGAGCGGGCCCGCTCCAGCAGCTCGTGCTCGAACATCATCGGGGTGACGCGCTCGGAGCGGGCCACCGACAGCAGGCCGCGCAGCTCGGCGGTGTCCACGTGCCGCTCGAAGAGGCCGAGCGCGGTCTCCAGCTTGCGCGGGGTCGCGGAGTTCAAGCGGCTCTGCAGCGAGAAGAGTTCGGCGGCCGTCGGGAAGCTGTTGCCGGCCACCGAGACCACCGGGGTGCCGGGCGCCAGCTTCGAGGCGAGGGTCAGGATGTCCTGCCCCGGGCGCTCGCCCAGGGTCAGCAGGACGCCGGCGATCGGCGGGGTGCCGGAGGTGTGCGCGGCCAGGGCTCCGACGACCAGGTCGGCGCGGTCCCCGGGGGTGACCACCAGACAGCCCGGGGTCAGGGCGGCCAGGAAGTTCGGCAGCATCGCGCCGCCGAAGACGAAGTCCACGGCGTCGCGCGCCAGCCCGGCGTCGTCGCCGAGGAGCACCTCGCCGCCGAGGGCCCGGGTGATCTGGGCGACGGTCGGCGCGGAGAGGTTCTTGTCGTCCGGCAGGACGTAGCAGGGCACGGGGAGGCGGGCGGCGAGCCGCTCGGCTATGGAGTCCCGGTCCGCCGCGGCGACCCGGTTGACCACCATCGCCACCACGTGGCAGCCCAGGGTCTCGTAGGCCCGGTAGGCGCTCTGGGCCTCGGCGCGCACCCCCTCGGCGGGCTGCTTGTTGCCGCCCACCACCGGGATGACGACCGCGCCCAGCTCGTTGGCGAGGCGGGCGTTGAGGGCCAGCTCGTCGGGGAGGTTGGTGTCGGCGTAGTCGGTGCCGAGGACCAGCATGACCTCGTAGTCGCGGGCCACCCGGTGGTAGCGGTCCACGAGCCGGGAGACCAGCTCGTCGGTGCCCTTCTCGGCCAGGACCGCGGCGGCCTCCCCGTACTCCATGCCGTAGGCGGCCGAGGCGTCCTGGTCGAGCCGGTAGCGGGCCCTCAGCAGGTCGAAGAGGCGGTCCGGTGCGTCGTGCAGCAGCGGACGGTAGACGCCGACCCGGCCGGTCTGCCGGGTCAGGAGCTCCATGATGCCCAGTTCGACGACCTGGCGGCCGTCCCCCCGCTCGATCCCGGTCACATACACGCTGCGCGTCACGCGTGCTCTCCGTCCATGCTGTGGCTGTCTGTTTCGGTCTGGCGGCTCGGTCTGGCGGCTCGGTCTGGCGGCTCGGTCTGGCGTTTTTGATCCGACTCGACCTCTTGACAGTACCCCGGTCAGTGGATAGAGCGCCCGCCGGAAGAAAGGCCCGGGAAGCCGGGACGAAAGGCCTGGTGGGCGGAGTAGTGCGGAGCGCGGGGCACCCCCGCGCCATGGAACAATCGGACACCTGGGATCAATACGACCACCCCCACGTGCGACCAGGAGCAGGAGACACAAGGCGATGCGCATCGGAGTTCTCACCGCAGGCGGCGACTGTCCCGGCCTGAACGCCGTCATCCGCTCGGTCGTACACCGCGCGGCGGTCGGCCACGGCGACGAGGTCATCGGCTTCGAGGACGGGTTCAAGGGACTCCTCGACGGCCATTACCGCCCCCTGGACATCAATGCCGTCAGCGGCATCCTGGCCCGCGGCGGCACCATCCTCGGCTCGGCGCGCATGGAGCGCGCCCGGCTGCACGAAGCCGCCGAGAACGCCGCGGAACTGGCGCGGCGCTACCAGCTCGACGCCCTGATCCCGATCGGCGGCGAGGGCACCCTGACGGCCTCGCGGATGCTCTCCGACGCCGGCATGCCGGTCGTCGGCGTCCCGAAGACCATCGACAACGACATCTCCGCCACCGACCGCACCTTCGGCTTCGACACCGCCGTCACCGTCGCCACCGAGGCCATCGACCGGCTCAAGACCACCGCCGAGTCCCACCAGCGCGTGATGGTGGTCGAGGTCATGGGGCGCCACGCGGGCTGGATCGCCCTGGAGTCCGGCATGGCCGGCGGTGCCCACGGCATCTGCCTGCCGGAGCGGCCCTTCGAGGTGGACGCCCTGGTGAAGATGGTGGAGGAACGATTCGCCCGCGGTAAGAAGTTCGCCGTCGTCTGCGTCGCCGAGGGCGCGCACCCCGCCGAGGGCTCCATGCCCTACGAGAAGGGCGCCATCGACGCGTACGGCCACGAGCGCTTCGCCGGCATCGGCAACCGCCTGGCCGTCGAGCTGGAACACCGCCTGGGCAAGGAGGCCCGCCCGGTCATCCTCGGCCACGTCCAGCGCGGCGGCGTGCCCACCGCCTACGACCGGGTGCTGGCCACCCGCTTCGGCTGGCACGCGGTCGAGGCCGTGCACCGCGGGGACTTCGGCAACATGACCGCCCTGCGCGGCACCGGGATCGTCATGGCCCCGCTGGCCGAGGCCGTCACCGAGCTGAAGCGGGTCCCCGACGACCGGATGTACGAGGCCGAGTCCGTCTTCTGACCGTCCCGCGGCCGGGTCCCACGCCCCGGTCCGGCCGGGCCCCGGGTCCCGGTCCGGCCGGGACCTCCGTCCCCGGTTCCGCGCCGGACGGCCCCCGTCACGCGCCGCCGGCCAGCGACCAGAACCGCTCCGAGATCGCGTCCAGGTACTCCCGGCCGGCGTCGCCGGTCCAGGTCGAGCTCTCGCCGCCGCCCCAGCTGACCGTGGCCACCATCCGCTGCTGGTACTCGTTGTAGAGCAGCTCCAGGATCCGCTCCAGATGGGCCTTGGGCACCGGAAGCAGCTTGGCCAGCGGCTTCACGTACGCCTGCCAGCGGGTGGTCGCGGCACTGCGCAGCAGCCCGTCGAGCTCCTCCTGCTTGCCGGTGACCCCCACGAACTGGGCCAGGCTCAGCTTGAGCACCGAGGCGAGGGCGGCGGACTGGCGCTCGTTGCCCTTCCAGCGGCCGCTCTCCTCCATCTTCAGGTACGCGCCCGGCTCCAGGCCGACCCGGCGGGCCAGGTCCTCGGGGTCCATGCCCCGGGCCAGCCGGTGTTCCCGCAGGGTGACGGGCTCGGCGAGCAGTTCCCCGGGGGAACACCAGAGCACGCCGGCGAGGGCGGTGAGCTCGGCGGAACTGGGCGACTGCTCGCCCCGCTCCCATGCCATCACGGTCTCGGGTGCGACGAGCAGGCCGTACTGGGCCCGCAGGCCGTAGGCGACATGACCGGGCGCCATGCCCAGGGCCGCGCGCAGGCGGCGCGCGGCGGGGGCATTGAAAGGTGGGCTGGAGTGCACACGGCACACCGTAGAAGTGGCCGAGCCGTGCCGACTACAGACCATTCAAACAAGCCAATAACTCGTAGGAAAGTCCTATGCAGTTCATGACTTTATGCGGTTTTCCCGGCGACTGTCCGGTAATCGGATATGCGAAAGATCCATTCACAGCGTACGGATCCGGCCACTCCGTTCAGGGCACCTTTCCCCGACCCGCCGCGTGATCCCCGCCACACACCGTGAACCGCACCCCCACGCCGTACGTGATCCATATGGGGGCCCTCGCATACGGGGGTGGCGAGGGCCCCGCACGCTCAGGGCCTGAGCCAGACCGTCGCCATCGGCGGCAGAGTCATGCGCAGGCTCCGCTCGCGGCCCTGGGCCGCTACCGGCTCCGGGCGCAGCGGGCGGTCGTGGTGGACGCCGCTCCCGCCGTACACCTCCCGGTCCGTGTTGAGGACCTCCCGCCACAGCGGGACCTCCTCCGGCACCCCGATCCGGTAGCCGTGCCGGACCACCGGGGAGAAGTTCGACACGCACAGCAGCGGCGAGCCGTCGCCCGCGTACCGCAGGAACGCGAACACGTTGTCGTCGGCGGCGTCCGCCTCCACCCACGCGAAGCCCTCGGGCACCGAGTCCCGCTCCCACATCGCCGGCGCCGCCGTGTACGCCCGGTTCAGGTCGCGCACCAGCTCCCGCACCCCCCGGTGGTCCCCGGCCGCCGGGTACGAGGAGTCCAGCACCCACCAGTCCGGCCCGTAGGTCTCCGACCACTCCGAACCCTGCGCGAACTCCTGCCCCATGAACAGCAGCTGCTTGCCCGGATGGGCCCACATGAACCCCAGGTACGCCCGGTGCGTGGCCCGCTGCTGCCACCAGTCGCCCGGCATCTTCGACACCAGCGACCGCTTGCCGTGCACCACCTCGTCGTGCGAGATCGGCAGCACGTAGTTCTCGCTGAACGCGTACACCATCCCGAAGGTCATGTCGTGGTGGTGGTACTTGCGGTGCACCGGCTCCTTCGAGACGTACCGCAGCGTGTCGTGCATCCAGCCCATGTTCCACTTCAGCCCGAAGCCCAGCCCGCCCGAGTCCGTCGGCCGCGTCACCCCCTCCCACGCCGTGGACTCCTCCGCGATCGTCACCACGCCCGGGCAGCGCCGGTACACCGTCGCGTTCATCTCCTGGAGCAGCGCCACCGCGTCCAGGTCCTCCCGGCCGCCGTGCTCGTTCGGCGACCAGTCGCCCTCGCCGCGCGAGTAGTCCAGGTAGAGCATCGAGGCCACCGCGTCCACGCGCAGCCCGTCCACGTGGAACTCCTGGCACCAGTACACGGCGTTGGCCACCAGGAAGTTGCGGACCTCCTTGCGCCCGTAGTCGAACTCCAGCGTCCCCCAGTCCGGGTGCGCGGCCCGCCGCGGGTCCTGGTGCTCGTACAGCGGCCGCCCGTCGAACTCGGCCAGCGCCCACGCGTCGCGCGGGAAGTGCGCCGGAACCCAGTCGACGATCACCCCGATCCCGGCCCGGTGCAGCGAGTCCACCAGGAGCCGGAAGTCGTCCGGGGTGCCCAGCCGCGAGGTCGGCGCGTAGAAGCCGGTCACCTGGTAGCCCCACGAGCCGCCGAAGGGGTGCTCGGCGACCGGCATGAACTCCACGTGCGTGAAGCCCAGCTCCTTGACGTACGAGGGCAGCTGCTCGGCCAGGCTGCGGTAGCTCAGCCCCGGCCGCCACGACGCCAGGTGCAGCTCGTACACCGACATCGGCGACTGGTGCGCCGGACGCAGTCCCCGCGCGGCCATCCACCGCGCGTCGCCCCACTCGTAGCGGGAGGCGGTGACCACCGAGGCGTTCGCCGGGGGGACCTCCGCGTACCGGGCCATCGGGTCGGCGCGCAGGGTGTGGCCGCCGTCCGGGCGGGTGATGTCGTACTTGTACAGGGCCCCCTCGCCGACCCCCGGCAGGAACAGCTCCCACACCCCGGTCGAGCCCAGCGAGCGCATCGGGTAGGCCACGGAGTCCCAGTACGAGAAGTCCCCGGTGACCCGGACCCCCTGCGCGTTGGGCGCCCACACCGTGAACCGGGTGCCGGCCACCCCCTGGTGCTCCATGACCTCCGAGCCCAGCGCCGTCCACAGCTCCTCGTGCCGGCCCTCGCCGATCAGGTGCAGGTCCAGCTCGCCGAGGGTGGGCAGGAACCGGTACGGGTCGTGGACCTCCACCTCGTCCTTCTCGTACGTCACCAGCAGCCGGTAGTCCGGCACCCCGGTCAGCGGCAGCAGCCCGGAGAACAGCCCGTCGCCCTCGTCGAGGAGCTCGGCCCGCAGCCCCTTCGCCACGATCGTGACGGCCTTCGCGTAGGGGCGCAGCACCCGGAAGGCCACCCCGCCCCGCTGGGTACGGGCGCCCAGCAGCGCGTGCGGGTCGTGGTGGCGGCCCTCCAGCAGCCGGGCCCGTTCCCCCGCCTCCAGCGCGGGGGCCGGCCGGACCCCGTGGGGCGGGGCGGTGCGGCGGGCACGCGGGGCGCGGGGGCGCTTCGCGGCTTCCGGGACCGCTGCGGCTTCCTCGCGGACGGTCGGTGACGGCTGTCGTGCGGCGCTCACGCGAGCGGCCTCCTCGGGGGCTTCGGGTGGGGGGTGGTGCCGGGAAGGGGCGGGGGCATGCGGTGGGCGGGGCGCTCGGGCGCCGACAGCCGGCGGATCGCCGCCATCGGGACGTGCAGCCAGTCGGGGCGGTGCCGGGACTCGTAGCGGGCCTCGTACACGGCCTTGTCCGTCTCGTACGCGCGCAGCAGGACCGGGTCCTCGCGCGGGTCGCGGCCGGTGGTGCGGGCGTAGCCCTCGCAGAACGCGGCCCGGCAGGCGTCCGCCCAGGCGGGGGCGAAGGGGCGGTGCGAGCGGGCGGCGTAGTCGAAGGAGCGCAGTATCCCGGCGATGTCGCGGACGGCCGGTTCGGGGCGGCGGCGGTCGGCCAGCGGGCGGGCGGGCTCGCCCTCGAAGTCGATCAGCGCCCAGCTGCCGTCGGCGGTGCGCAGGGTCTGGCCCAGGTGCAGGTCCCCGTGGATGCGCTGGGCCGGCACCCCGGCGCCCCGGGAGGCGGCCAGGGCGTCGAAGGCCCCGCGCAGCCCGGCCTCGAACGGCCGCAGCGCGGGCACCTCGCGGGCGGTGGCGGCCAGCCGGGCGGTCATCCCGGCGGCGAGCCGGGCCGTCTGCTCGGGGCCCAGCGCCAGGGTGGGCAGGGCGTCGGCCAGGGCGCTGTGCACCTCGGCGGTGGCCCGGCCCAGGGCGTGCGCCTCGGCGGTGAAGTCGGCGCCCGCGCCGAGCCGGCGCAGGGCCAGCTGCCAGCCGTCGTCGGAGCCGCGCAGGTAGGGCTGGAGCACCCCCAGGGTCAACGGTTCTCCACCGCCCGGGGCCGCCTCGTACCAGGCGACCGGCGCGGGTACGCGGGCGCAGCCGGCGGCGGCGAGCGCTCTGGGCAGCTCCAGGTCCGGGTTGATCCCGGGGCCGACCCGGCGGAACACCTTGAGGATGTACGCATCCCCGTAGATCAGCGAGGAGTTGGTCTGCTCCCCGGACAGCGGCCGGGGGGCGAGCCCGGCCTCGATCGGGGTGTCCGGGTCCCGGTCGAAGCGCAGCGGCCCCAGGGTGCCGGGGGAGCGCAGCCGTTCCAGCAGCAGGGCGGCGAGCCGGGGGTCGCCCAGGGCCTCGTACACGGCCATGCCGGCGTACGGGCCGGAGCGGGCGTGGCCGATCAGGGCGGGGGCGAGGGCGGGCGGCAGTGGGGCGGGGCGGATGCCCAGCAGCAGCTGGTAGCAGTCGCCGTCCACGTCGAGCAGCAGGTGCAGCATGCCCGGGACGGAGCCCGGCGGCAGCAGCTCGGCGGCCGAGACGGGCCTGAGGCGGCCGATCCCGCGCCCCTTGCCCGCGAACCAGCGCTGCGCGGGCAGCCATTCCCTCAGCATCGGTTCGAGCGGGCCGATCCCGGCGGCCCGGTCGGCCGTCAGCCGGCTCCGGGCGGATGCAGCCTCCGACATGGCGTCGCGTCCTTTCCCCGGGCCGTCACAGAATGCGCAGAGTGTCCCGGATGTGCGGCAGTTGCTTCTCCGGTAAGTGCGAGTGTCGGGTCAGGATGCTCCGTACAGGGGCGGGCGTTGACCCGTTGGAGTGCCCGCCCCGTTCCGGTGCCGCGCAGGTTCGCGCGACCGGCCTACAGCGGTGCCTGTTCCCGGCGCAGGCGGAACCAGTAGAAGCCGTGGCCCGCCAGGGTCAGCAGGTACGGCCATTCACCGATCGGCGGGAAGCGCACGTCGCCCGTGAGCTCCACCGGGACCCGCCCGTTGAAGGACCGCAGGTCCAGTTCGGTGGGCTGCGCGAAGCGCGAGAAGTTGTGCACGCACAGCACCAGGTCGTCCCCGTACTCGCGCAGGAACGCGAGGACGGCCGGGTTGGACGAGGGCAGTTCGGTGTACGCGCCGAGGCCGAAGGCGGGGTTCACCTTGCGGATCTCGATGAGCCTGCGGGTCCAGTGCAGCAGCGAGGAGGGCGACGCCATGGCCGCCTCGACGTTGGTGACCGTGTACCCGTAGACCGGGTCCATGATGACCGGCAGGTTCAGCCTTCCCGGATCGCAGGAGGAGAAACCGGCGTTGCGGTCGGGGGTCCACTGCATCGGCGTGCGCACGCCGTCGCGGTCGCCGAGCCAGATGTTGTCGCCCATGCCGATCTCGTCGCCGTAGTAGAGGATCGGCGAGCCGGGCAGGGACAGCAGCAGGGCGGTGAACAGCTCGATCTGGTTGCGGTCGTTGTCCAGGAGCGGGGCGAGCCGGCGCCGGATGCCGATGTTGGCGCGCATCCGGGGGTCCTTGGCGTACTCGGAGTACATGTAGTCGCGCTCTTCGTCCGTGACCATTTCGAGGGTGAGCTCGTCGTGGTTGCGCAGGAAGATGCCCCACTGGCAGCGGTCCGGGATCGCGGGGGTCTTGGCCAGGATCTCCGAGACGGGGTAGCGCGACTCGCGGCGCACGGCCATGAAGATGCGCGGCATGACCGGGAAGTGGAAGGCCATGTGGCACTCGTCGCCGCCGGCCGCGTAGTCCCCGAAGTAGTCCACGACGTCCTCGGGCCACTGGTTGGCCTCGGCGAGCAGGACGGTGTCCGGGTAGTGCGCGTCGATCTCCGCCCGGACCCGCTTGAGGAGCTCGTGGGTGCGGGGCAGGTTCTCGCAGTTGGTGCCCTCCTCGGCGTAGAGGTAGGGCACGGCGTCCAGGCGGAAGCCGTCGATGCCGAGGTCGAGCCAGAACCGCAGGGCGGAGACGATCTCCTCCTGCACGGCCGGGTTCTCGAAGTTGAGGTCCGGCTGGTGCGAGAAGAAGCGGTGCCAGTAGTACTGCTTGCGGACGGGGTCGTACGTCCAGTTCGAGGTCTCGGTGTCGACGAAGATGATCCGGGCGTCCTGGTACTGCTTGTCGTTGTCCGCCCACATGTAGTAGTCCCCGTAGGGCCCGTCCGGGTCCTTGCGGGACTGCTGGAACCACTCGTGCTGGTCGCTCGTGTGGTTCATGACGAAGTCGATGATCACCCGCATGCCGCGGCTGTGCGCGGCGTCGACGAACTCCACGAAGTCGGCGAGGTCGCCGAACTCGGGCAGGACGGAGGTGTAGTCGGAGACGTCGTAGCCCCCGTCGCGCAGCGGCGAGGCGAAGAACGGCGGCAGCCAGAGGCAGTCGATCCCCAGCCACTGGAGGTAGTCCAGCTTCTGGGTGAGCCCCTTGAGGTCCCCGACGCCGTCGCCGTTGCTGTCGTGGAAGGAGCGGACGAGGACCTCGTAGAAGACGGCCCGCTTGAACCAGTCGGGGTCGCGGTCCTTGGCGGGGGTGTCCTCGAAGGTGTCGGGGACGGGATCGTTGATCATCATGTGGTGGGTGACCCTCCGGTGGGCGGGGACGGTCGCAGGGCGGCCAGGACGTGCGCGGGCGTACGGCCCGGTTCCAGGCGCACGTAGTTCGCCCTGCCCCAGTGGTAGGTCTCGCCGGTGAGCTCGTCGCGCACCGCGAGGGACCCGTGCCAGTCGAGGCCGAGTACCGGCATGTCCAACGAAACCGTCGCCTCCTGGGTGTGGTGCGGATCGAGGTTGACGACCACCAGTACGGAATTGCCTCCCGCGTGCTTCGAATAGGCGATCACCTGTTCGTTGTCGGTCGCGTGGAAGTGGATGTCCCGCAGCTGCTGGAGGGCCGGGTTGCGCCGGCGCAGCCGGTTCAGCGAGGTGATCAGCGGGGCGATGGAACGGCCCTCGCGGTCGGCCGCCGCCCAGTCGCGGGGGCGCAGCTCGTACTTCTCCGAGTTCAGGTACTCCTCGCTGCCCTCGCGCACCGGCTCGTTCTCGCACAGCTCGTAGCCGGCGTAGACGCCCCAGGTGGGGGAGAGGGTGGCGGCGAGCACCGCCCGGACCTCGAAGGCGGGGCGGCCGCCCTTCTGGAGGTACTCGTGGAGGATGTCGGGCGTGTTCACGAAGAAGTTCGGCCGCATCACGGAGGCCGAACGGGTCCCGGACAGCTCGGTCAGGTACTCCGTCAGCTCGGCCTTGGTGTTGCGCCAGGTGAAGTACGTGTACGACTGCTGGAACCCGACCGAGGCCAGCGCCCGCATCATCGCGGGCCGGGTGAAAGCTTCCGCCAGGAAGATCACGTCGGGGTCGGACTTGTTGATGTCCGCGATCACCTTCTGCCAGAAGACGACCGGCTTGGTGTGCGGGTTGTCGACCCGGAAGATCCGGACCCCGTGCTCCATCCAGTGCCGCAGGATCCGGCAGGTCTCCTCCACGATCCCGGCCATGTCGGTGTCGAAGTGGACCGGGTAGATGTCCTGGTACTTCTTCGGCGGGTTCTCGGCGTACGCGATCGTGCCGTCCGCGCGGTGGCGGAACCACTCCGGGTGCTTCTCCACCCAGGGGTGGTCCGGCGAGCACTGGAGGGCGAAGTCCAGGGCGATCTCCATCCGCAGCTCACGGGCGCGCGCCACGAACGCGTCGAAGTCCTCCAGCGTCCCCAGGTCCGGGTGGACCGCGTCGTGCCCGCCCTCCGGGGAACCGATGGCCCACGGCACCCCCGGATCCCAACTGCCGGCGGACAGCGTGTTGTTGGGGCCCTTGCGGAAGGTCGACCCGATCGGGTGGATCGGCGGCAGGTACACCACGTCGAATCCCATCGCGGCGATGGCCGGAAGCCGGTCGGCGGCGGTCCGGAACGTGCCGCTCACAGGAGCCGAGCCGGGCTCCACCACCGCTCCCTCGGAGCGGGGGAACATCTCGTACCAGGAGCCGAAGAGGGCCCGCCTGCGCTCGACCAGCAGCGGCAGCGCCTTCGCGGAGGTCACCAGCTCCCGGTACGGGCGCCGGGCCAGCGCCGCGTCCACGGCCGGGGCGAGCGCGGCCGCGTGGCGCGCCCGCGCGGACAGCTCCTCGTCGCGCATCGCGTCGGCCGCGGCCAGCACGGCCTCGCGCCCGTCGCGCTTGGGCACCTTCGCGGCCGCCCGCTCGTAGAGCTCGGCGCCCTCCAGGAACACCAGGTCGGTGTCGATGCCCGCCGGCACCTTGACCGCGGCATGGGCCCTCCAGGTCGCGACCGGATCGCTCCACGCCTCGACGGTGTACGTCCACCTCCCCTCGACCTCGGCGGAGACCCTGGCCCCCCACCGGTCGGTACCGGGGGCCAGCTCGCGCATCGGGACCGGCGGGCGCAGCCGCCCGCTCGGATCACGCAGGACCACATGGGCGGAAACGGCGTCGTGACCCTCCCGGAACACGGTGGCGGAAATCTCGAAGACCTCGTCCACCACCGCTTTGGCGGGTCTGGCGCCGCAGTCGACGGCGGGGAGGACGTCCAGCACGGGAATGCGACCGATCATGATGGGATCACCTGGAGGCAGTTCGCAGGGCTCGGTGACGGGCCAGCCGGAATCGCGGCTGGTAGTGCACGCTCTGTTCGCTCTGTTTCTAGCCGCTCGGAAGACGGCTGGGCTGCGGGCATGGCCGCTCCTGTCCGCGTTCACTCGGGTGGCGGGAGAAGGTCGGGGGAGGGTGCGCCGTGCGTGTACCGCGTGTACCCGCTCAGCCCTTCCCAATCCTCCAGCCCCCAATCCGTGCTCTCGGTCAACTACTCGTACGTAGGGAGCGGCCCATTCCCCAAGGGTCCGCTCGACATCCGTCGAGGCTCCGTCAAGTCGGGGAGGACCAGGTGACATCCAACGGAACACCTTCGTCCCCCTGATCCCGGCGATCCCCTCACGCCCCACGCGCACGCCCCGTCGCGGGGCGCGGGCCCCGGCCGCCGGCCCGTCGGACTGACGGTGTTTCAGCACTTCGGAAGGGGTCACCCGGGCCCCCGTTCCGCGCGAGAATGCGCGGCATGGGCCTGACCGAGCAGCTCGTGCATCCCGACCCCCGGCAGCGCGCGGAAGCCGCGCGGCGGGTGAGCGCGGCGGTGTGGGACCCCGGGGCCGAGGAGGAACTGGCCGGGGTGCTCGTCGAGGCCGCCTGCGCCGAGGAGGACCCCGGCGCCCTGGAAGCCCAGATCGGCGCGCTCGTCGCCGTCGAGGCCGGGATCAGCGACCTCGGGCTCCAGCGGCTCGGCCAGGTCTGGCCCGCGCCGCCCGCGCTGGAACGGCTCCTCGCCCGGGCCGGCCGGCTCCAGGTCTCCGCACCCGTCACCCCCGGCGGGGCCGCCACCCTCGCCGTGGTGCGCTGCCTGCGCGGGACGCCCCGCACCGGGTCGCGGCTGCGCACCCCCGGCGGGGAGTGGGTGGTCCTGGAGCGGATCGAGCTCTACGGGCGGGCCGTCGACCGGCTGGACTCCGGCAGCACCGCCCGGGTCCTGCTGTCCGGGGCCGGCGCGCGCGGGCTGGAGGAGTGGGACCGGCTCGAAGCCGACCCCCGCGCACGCGACTGCGTCCGCCGGATGCGCGACCCCGACCCGCGGATCCGGCGCCTGGCCGCGGCCGAGGCCGCCGACCGGCCCGACGCCTGGGACGGGGACGACGGCCGCCGGCTGTGCGCCGCCCTGGCCCGCGCCGCCGTCACCGAGACCGACCCCGAGGCGCGCGAGGGCCAGCTGTACGCCCTGCTGCGGCTCGGCCACTTCGCCTCCGGAGCCGTCCTGATCCTGCTCCGCGGCATCGAACGCGGCCTCGTGCCGCTCCCGCTGCGTCCCTACCTCGACGACCTGTTGGACGAACGGCCACCCGGCGACCGGATCCGGCAGTAGATTTCCGGAGGCGTTGCGCGCCTGCACAGCGTGGTGCGGCCGCTCCGATCCGTCATCCCCTGCGAAGGTGGAACACGTGAAGGCTATCCGTCGATTCACCGTGCGCCCCGTCCTCCCCGAGCCCCTCGTGCCACTCGCCGAACTCGCGCGCAACCTGCGCTGGTCGTGGCATACGGAAACCCGCGAACTCTTCCAATCCGTCGACCCCGAGGGCTGGCGGGCCGCCGGAGGCGACCCCGTCCGGCTGCTCGGCGCCGTCCCCGCCGCCCGGCTCGCCGAACTCGCCGCCGACCGGCGCTTCCTGCGCCGGCTCGCCGTCGCCGTCGCCGACCTCGACGACTACGTCCACGGCGGCCGGTGGTACCAGACCCACGAGAACAGCGGCGGCCTGCCCGCCGCCATCGCCTACTTCTCCCCCGAATTCGGCATCACCGCGGCCCTGCCCCAGTACTCCGGCGGACTCGGCATCCTCGCCGGCGACCACCTCAAGGCCGCCAGCGACCTCGGCGTCCCCGTCGTCGGCGTCGGCCTGCTCTACCGGCACGGCTACTTCCGCCAGTCCCTCTCCCGCGACGGCTGGCAGCAGGAGCACTACCCGGTCCTCGACCCCCACGAGCTGCCCCTCGCCCTGCTCCGCCAGGAGGACGGCACCCCCGCCCGCGTCACCCTCGCCCTCCCCGGCGGCCGGTCGTTGCACGCGCACATCTGGCAGGCCCGCGTCGGCCGCGTCCCGCTGCTCCTGCTCGACTCGGACGTCGAGGACAACGACGCCGGCGCCCGCGAGGTGACCGACCGGCTCTACGGCGGCGGCAGCGACCACCGCCTCCTCCAGGAGATGCTCCTCGGCATCGGCGGCGTCCGCGCCGTGCGCACCTACTGCCGCATCACCGGCCACCCCGACCCCGAGGTCTTCCACACCAACGAGGGACACGCCGGCTTCCTCGGCCTCGAACGCATAAGGGAACTGGAAGGGGAGCGCGGACTCGGCTTCGAGGCCGCCGTCGAAGCCGTCCGCGCCGGCACCGTCTTCACCACCCACACCCCCGTCCCCGCCGGCATCGACCGCTTCGAGCGCTCCCTCGTCGCCCGCCACTTCGGCGACGGCGGCGAACTCGCCGGCCTGCCCGTCGAGCGGATCCTGGAACTCGGCGCCGAGTCCTACCCCGGCGGCGACCCCGGGGTCTTCAACATGGCCGTCATGGGCCTGCGCCTGGCCCAGCGCGCCAACGGGGTCTCCACCCTCCACGGCGCCGTCAGCCGGGGCATGTTCGCCGGGCTCTGGCCGGGCTTCGACGCGGCCGACGTCCCCATCACCTCCGTGACCAACGGGGTGCACGCCCCGACCTGGGTCGCCCCCGAGGTGATGCGGCTCGGCGCCCGCCAGATCGGCCCCGGACGCACCGAGGACGCCCTCGCCGTCGGCGGCTCCACCCGCTGGGACGCCGTCGCCCAGATCGCCGACCAGGACGTGTGGGACGTACGGCGCACCCTGCGCGAACAGCTGGTGCAGGAGGTACGGGAGCGGCTGCGGAGCTCGTGGAAGCAGCGCGGAGCCGCCGACGCCGAGCTGGGCTGGGTGGACGGCGTCCTCGACCCGGACGTGCTGACCATCGGCTTCGCCCGGCGCGTCCCCTCCTACAAGCGGCTCACCCTGATGCTGCGCGACCCCGACCGGCTGCGCCGCCTGCTGCTGGACCCCGACCGTCCCGTGCAGATCGTCGTCGCGGGCAAGGCGCACCCGGCGGACGACGGCGGCAAGCGGCTCGTCCAGGAGCTGGTGCGCTTCTCGGACGACCCGCGCGTGCGCCACCGGATCGTCTTCCTCCCGGACTACGGCATGGCCATGGCGCAGAAGCTCTACCCCGGCTGCGACGTCTGGCTCAACAACCCGCTGCGGCCGCTGGAGGCCTGCGGGACCAGCGGGATGAAGGCCGCCCTCAACGGCTGCCTCAACCTGTCCGTCCTGGACGGCTGGTGGGACGAGTGGTTCGAGCCCGACTTCGGCTGGGCCATCCCCACCGCCGACGGCCTGGGCACGGACGAGGAGCGCCGCGACGACCTGGAGGCGAACGCCCTCTACGAGCTGATCGAGAACCGGGTGGCGCCCCGCTTCTACGACCGCTCGGGCCGCAGCGGGCTGCCCGACCGGTGGATCGAGATGGTCCGGCGCACCTTGGTGTCCCTGGGCCCGAAGGTGCTCGCGGGGCGGATGGTGCGGGAGTACGTGGAACGGCTCTACGCCCCCGCCGCGCTCTCCCACCGCGCCCTGACCGCCGACGCGGCCCGGGACCTGGCCTGGTGGAAGGGCCGGATCCGGGCGGCCTGGCCGAGGGTGGCCGTCGAGCACGTGGAGGCCGTCGCCGCCACCCCGGTGGGCGGCACCGCCGAGCTGGGGGCCACCCTCACGCTCCGGGTGCGGGTGGCGCTGGACGCGCTCGCGCCGGAGGACGTGGAGGTGCAGGCCGTCGCGGGACGGGTGGACGCCCAGGACGTGATCAAGGACGGCCGGACCTTCCCGCTCAAGCCCGCCGCCGGTCCCGACCTGGAGGGCCGCTGGGTCTACGAGGGCCCGCTCGCCCTCGACCGGACGGGTCCCTTCGGCTACACGGTACGGGTGCTGCCCACGCACCCGCTGCTCGCGACCCCGGCCGAACTGGGCCTGGTCGCGGGACCGGTGGTGGACCCCGACCCGGCGGGCGGCGTCCTGCTGCGGTGACACCGGAGGGCGGCGGCCTGCTGCGGTGACACCGGACGGCGGCCGGGCGGTGACGCAGACGGCGGCGGCCGGGCGGTGGGGCCCCGGCGGTGAGGCCGGGCGGTGGGGCCCGGCGGTGAGGCCGGGTCAGGGGGCGGGCGGCGGGTCGACCAGCCGCCCGTCCTCCACCAGCATCCCGGCCCGCTTGAGCGTCCGCAGGTTCGGGATCACCTCCACCTGCCCGATGCCCGGCACCGCGCCGATCCGCTCCGTCAGGTACGTGTACAGCGCGTCGGTGTCCCGGCACAGCACGACGGCCAGCAGGTTCGCCGCCCCCGTCACGGCCGCCGCGAACGGCACCTCCGCATGGCTCCCCAGCGCGGCCCCGACCTCCGCCAGCCGGGCCGGCGGCACGGTCAGCAGGAGGGAGGCGTCCGCCTCGAAGCCCAGGTGCTCCGGGATGATCTCCACGTCGAAGTAGACCGCCCCGCGCTCCCGCAGCCGCTCCAGCCGCCGCCGGGCCGTGGACTCCGACAGCCCCGAGGCCCGCGCCAGTTCCGGATATCCGGCCCGGCCGTCGCGCCGCAGCACCGCCAGCTCGGCCCCGTCGAGGGTGTAGCGGGCCTCCCCGTCCGCGGCCGCGGGCGGCGGCGGTCGCAGCGCCGCCACCTGGTCCGGACGCAGCCCCTCCAGCCCGGCCCAGACCCCGGGGCCGCCGATGTACTTGCGCAGCACCGTGTGCGCGCTGATCGCCGTCACCCGCCGGGTGCGGGGCAGCTTCTCCAGCAGCAGGGCGTCGCGGTCCTCGCGGGTCCGGGCCCGGGTCATGCAGTGGATCTCCGTACCGCCCGAGTTCAGCGACACCCAGGCGATGTCCGGCCGCCGGGCCAGCGCCTCGGCCACCGCGAGCGCCGCGTCGGGGGCGCACTGCACGCGCAGCCAGGACTCGAACAGGCCGACCCGGCTGCCGACGGGCAGCCCGACGATCCGCAGCAGGCCGTTGCCGCGCAGCCGGTGGTAGCGGCGCACCACCGTCTGGTCGGAGACCTCCAGCACCTCGGCGAGCCGGCTGAAGGGCGCCCGCCCGTCGATGGACAGGGCGTGCGCGAGGGTCCGGTCGAAGGCGTCCAGAAGTGGGGGATGCATGGTTTCCATCATTCCAGGCGCCTGCATCGGAGGAATCCTGCGCGGCCCTGCTTCCGGGTGGGTGATTCGGGGCTCCGCTGCCACCGTGGGGCGACCACACAGAACATCCGCCGGGCACCGACGACCCCGGCTCGGAAGAACCAAGAGGAGAAAACCCCATGCGCAAATGGCTGCCCTTGACGGCGGTGTGCATCGGGGCGTTCATGCTCCTGGTCGACGTCACGATCGTGACCGTCGCCCTCCCGGACATGGCCGCCGACATGCACACCGGCTTCTCGGAGCTCCAGTGGGTGATGGACATCTACGCCCTCGCCCTGGCCGCCTTCCTGCTCGGCTCGGGCTCGCTCGCCGACCGGATCGGCCGCCGCCGGGTCTACCTCGGCGGGCTCGTGCTCTTCGCCGGCGCCTCCCTCGTCTGCGGCCTGGCCGACGGGCCGGGCGCGCTGATCGCCTTCCGCGCCGTCCAGGGCATCGGCGGAGCCGCGATGGCCGCCACGTCCATGGCCCTGCTCAGCGCCTCCTACCAGGGCCGCGACCGGGGGATCGCCTTCGGCGTCTGGGGCGCGGTCAACGGCGCCGCCGCGGCGGCCGGACCGATCGTCGGCGGGCTGCTGACCGAGCACTTCGGCTGGCGCTGGATCTTCTTCATCAACCTGCCGCTGTGCGCCCTGGCCGTGTTCGTGACCCTCCGGGCGGTGGCGGAGTCCCGCGACCCGCGCGCCCAGGGGCTGGACCTGCCCGGCATGGCCACCTTCACCGTGGGGGCCGGGGCCCTGACGTACGCGCTGATCCGGGCCGGTGAGGACGGCTGGACCTCGGGCGCCACCCTGGGGCTGCTCGCCCTGGCGGCGGTCGCGTTCGCCGCCTTCGTCCTCGTCGAGCTGCGCGGCTCCCGGCCGATGCTGGACCTGTCCCTCTTCCGCAGCCCGGCCTTCGCGGCGGTCATGACTGCCGGACTGCTGACCTCCGGGGCGGCGTTCTCGTACCTGATGTACGTCTCCCTGTGGCTGCAGTCCGCCGAGGGGATGAGCCCGGTGGGCGCCGGTCTGGCGCTGGTCCCGATGAGCCTGGCGGCCTTCGTCGTCGCGGCGGTCGCCGGGCGGCTGCTGCACGGGGTCTCCGCGCGGCTGACCATCGGCGGCGGGCTGCTGCTGATCGGCGGGGGCGCGCTGCTGCAGGCCTGGATGCTGGACGCCGGTGACAGCTGGCCGGCGCTGGTGCCGGGGCTGGCGCTGACCGGAGTCGGCGTGGGCGTGTCCATGCCGGCGCTGGCGGCCACCGCCATGGGGGCGGTGCCGCCGGCCCGGGCGGGCATGGCCGGCGGTGTGCTGAACACCTCGCGGCAGCTGGGTACGGCCCTGGGCATCGCGGTGCTGGGCGGGGTGTTCCACGCGGGCCTGTCGGACGGCCTCACCGGCCGCCCCGCCGGCACCGCCGACGCCCTCGCCGCCGGCGGGGCGGGCCGGCTGCTGGCCTCCGTGCCGGGGGCGCGGGGCTGGATCGACGCGGCGTTCGCGAGCGGGCTGCGGGACGCCTTCCTGGTCTCGGGCGCGCTGGGCCTGGCCGGCGGCCTGGTGGTCCTGCTGCTGATCCGCCGCCCGTCGGCCACCCCCTCCGGGGCCCCGGTACCGCCCCAGACCGCGGCCCCGACCCGGCCGCAGCAGCGCGCGTAGGGGCCGCGCCGCGCGGGGCGGGGTTCCCCGCCCCGCCCTTCGCCCGTTCCTCCCCCAGCTACCGCTGGGAGGCGCCCCCAGGGGCTCCGCCCCAGACCCCGCGCTCAAACGCCGGCGGGGCTATCTATAGCCC
>NZ_JBHVUQ010000128.1:0-22338 GCF_042884105.1 Streptomyces sp. NPDC058157 | reverse complement strand
CCGTCCAGGAGTCCGGCGGGACGACCGACAGGGCCGCCGAGACGACCGACGCCGGGGAGCCCCCGGCCATGGCCGCCGCCACCCCGGCGGCGACGGCCTGGCCGCCGTAGATGCCCTCCCCGTCGTGGCTGACCGACCCGTCCACGGCGACCAGCCGGGCCGCCTCCGCCGGGCGGCCCGCCGCGAACACCCCGAACGGGGCCGCCCGCATCGCCAGCCCGTCCGACCACGCGTGCCGGTGCTGCGCCGAGATGGGCGCGGCCAGACCCCGGCGCAGGTTCTCCAGCGTGCCCCGCTCCGAGAAGCCGGCCCCGCGGAACGGCCCCTCGTCCAGGTCGGCGATCCAGTGGTGCCAGGCCCGTTCCACGTGGGCCACGGTCAGCGCCGATCCGTGGCGCGCCAGCAGCAGGCCGGAGAAGATGGCGTACTCGGTGTCGTCCGTCCCCGCCGGGTCCTCCGACACGAACCCCTCGATGCGGCCCCACCGCGCCCGGATCTCCGACGGCTTCATGTTCTCCGCCGGGGCGCCCAGCGCGTCACCCACCGCGAGGCCCAGCAGCGCGCCCCGGGCCCGTTCCAGGAGGAGCTGCGGAGGGACCTGCGGAGGGACCTGCGGATTGCATGCGACCGGCTCCATGGCGCGCCTCTCCCACGTGATGGGGACCCATCATGAGCCCCTGGGGGATTTGTGCCACGCCATGTGGTTTGTCGCTTGCCGCGAAACACCCCGCGAACACCCCCGTCACCCGGTCGCCGACCCGCGAAAGCCCAGGTAAGTACGGCCTTCCTTGCTGGCGGCGGCCGTAAATCGTGCGTAGTTTCGAGGTGTTCAGGGGAGTGCCCGGGGAGGGCACGGCTGCGCGTCGCTTTCGCGTACCCACTCATGCGAAAAGGGGAGATACGCCGCATGTCCATCATCGACACCGAAGCGCCGCTGCACACCGCCCACCGCGACAACCACACCCACCGCGACGTCAACGGCGGCTGGCTGCGCCCGGCGGTCTTCGGCGCCATGGACGGGCTCGTCTCCAACCTCGCGCTGATGACCGGTGTGGCCGGCGGCGCGGTGGCCCCGGCCACCATCGTCATCACCGGCCTCGCCGGTCTCGCCGCCGGCGCCTTCTCGATGGCGGCCGGCGAGTACACCTCCGTCGCCTCGCAGCGCGAGCTGGTCCTCGCCGAGCTCGACGTGGAGCGCCAGCAGTTGCGCAAGCACCCGGTCGACGAGATGGAGGAGCTCGCGGAGCTCTACGTCTCGCGCGGGGTCGAGCCGGCCCTCGCCCGCGAGGTGGCCATGCAGCTGTCCCGCGACCCGGAGCAGGCGCTGGAGATCCACGCCCGCGAGGAGCTCGGCATCGACCCCGACGACCTGCCCTCGCCGCTCGTGGCGGCCGTGTCGTCCTTCGGCTCCTTCGCGCTGGGCGCGCTGCTGCCCGTGCTGCCCTACCTGCTCGGGGCGACCGCCCTGTGGCCGGCCGTGCTGCTGGCGCTCGTCGGCCTCTTCGCCTGCGGCGCGGTGGTGGCGCGGGTCACGGCCCGGTCCTGGTGGTACAGCGGTATGCGCCAGCTTGTCCTGGGTGGTGCCGCGGCCGGTGTGACGTACGTCCTGGGAACCTGGATCGGCGGCGCCATAGGCTGAACGCCCTGGGAGTGAGACACTATGCAGGACGCAACATAAGTAGTCTCAGATCCGGTGGTTTCACTTCCGTTGCCGCCGGGCATCAGACCAGGGCGTCGGGCAAAGATGCCCGTTTCGCGCCGGGGCCTTCATCCCGAGCCGTATACGCGGAAAGCTCTCTCAGCTCGTTCCACCCCCCGCAGCCCACCGAAGGTCCCTTCTTTCTGCCTCGGGCAGTGTCCGCATAGTGGAATGTGATATCCGCTTCTCGGAATCACGGCCATCATGTAGCCTGCACGAACTTTCGCAGAGGGCCAACGTCGTCCCTCGGCCAGCACATTTGCCACGACGACGACGGGAGAGCCGATGCGTTCCGCATCCACGCACTCCGCGACCGGCCCCAGCACCACCGCCTGGTCGCCCATGGACGGTCGCCCCGCCCAGCAGGGCATGTACGACCCGCGCAACGAGAAGGACGCCTGTGGCGTCGGATTCGTGGCGAACCTCACCGGCGAGGCCACCCACACCCTCGTCGAGCAGGCCCTGACCGTCCTGCGGAACCTCGAGCACCGCGGCGCCACCGGCTCCGAGCCGGACTCCGGCGACGGCGCGGGCATCCTCTCCCAGGTCCCGGACGCCTTCCTGCGCGAGGTCGCGGGATTCGAGCTCCCCGAGGCCGGCGCGTACGCCGTCGGCATCGCCTTCCTCCCCGCCGACGGCACCGCACAGGCCGTCGCCGTGGAGCGCATCGAGGCCATCGCCGCCGAGGAGAACCTGACGGTCCTCGGCTGGCGCGAGGTGCCGGTCACCCCCGACCTGCTCGGCAACGGCGCCCGCACCACGATGCCCGCCTTCTCCCAGCTGTTCGTGAGTGGGGGCACCTCCCAGACGGAGTCTGGGGGAGGGACGACCGGCATCGAGCTGGACCGCAAGGCGTTCGTCCTGCGCAAGCGCGCCGAGCGCGAGGCCGGGGTCTACTTCCCCTCGCTCTCCGCCCGCACCATCGTCTACAAGGGCATGCTGACCACCGGCCAGCTGGAGCCCTTCTTCCCGGACCTCTCCGACCGCCGCTTCGCCTCGGCGCTCGCCCTGGTCCACTCCCGGTTCTCGACGAACACCTTCCCGTCCTGGCCGCTCGCCCACCCGTACCGCTTCGTCGCGCACAACGGCGAGATCAACACGGTCAAGGGCAACCGGAACTGGATGAAGGCCCGCGAGTCCCAGCTGGCCACCTCCGCCTTCGGCGAGGCCGCCCTGGACCGCATCTTCCCGATCTGCACCCCGGACGCCTCCGACTCCGCCTCCTTCGACGAGGTCCTGGAGCTCCTCCACCTCGGCGGCCGCTCGCTGCCGCACAGCGTGCTGATGATGATCCCGGAGGCGTGGGAGAACCACACCTCCATGGACCCGGCCCGCCGCGCGTTCTACCAGTACCACTCCACGATGATGGAGCCCTGGGACGGCCCCGCCTGCGTCACCTTCACCGACGGCACCCAGGTCGGCGCGGTCCTCGACCGCAACGGTCTGCGCCCCGGCCGCTACTGGGTCACCGACGACGGCCTCGTCGTCCTCGGCTCCGAGGTCGGCGTCCTCGACATCGACCCGGCCAAGGTCGTCCGCAAGGGCCGCCTCCAGCCCGGGAAGATGTTCCTCGTCGACACCGCCCAGAAGCGGATCATCGAGGACGACGAGATCAAGGACGAGCTCGCCTCCGCCGCCCCGTACGCGGACTGGCTGGAGACCGGCGAGATCGAGCTGACGGACCTCCCCGAGCGCGAGCACATCGTCCACACCCACGCCTCGGTCACCCGCCGCCAGCAGACCTTCGGCTACACCGAGGAGGAGCTGCGCGTCATCCTCGCCCCGATGGCCCGCACCGGCGGCGAGCCGCTCGGCTCCATGGGCACGGACTCCCCGATCGCGGCCCTCTCGGAGCGCCCGCGCCTGCTGTTCGACTACTTCACCCAGCTGTTCGCGCAGGTCACCAACCCGCCGCTGGACGCCATCCGCGAGGAGCTCGTCACCTCGCTGCTCTCCTCGATCGGCCCGCAGTCCAACCTGCTGGAGCCGACCGCCGCGTCCTGCCGCAGCGTCACCCTGCCCTTCCCGGTGATCGACAACGACGAGCTGGCCAAGCTCATCCACATCAACGCCGACGGCGACATGCCCGGCATGAAGGCCGCCACGCTCTCCGGCCTCTACCGGGTCTCCGGCGGCGGCGAGGCCCTCGCCGCCCGGATCGAGGAGATCCGCGCCGAGGCCGACGCCGCCATCGCGGCCGGCGCCCGCCTCATCGTCCTGTCGGACCGCCACTCGGACGCCGAGCACGCGCCGATCCCCTCGCTGCTGCTCACCTCCGCCGTCCACCACCACCTCATCGCCACCAAGCAGCGCACCCAGGTGGGCCTGCTGGTCGAGGCCGGCGACGTCCGCGAGGTCCACCACGTCGCCCTGCTCATCGGCTACGGCGCCGCGGCCGTCAACCCGTACCTGGCCATGGAGTCCGTCGAGGACCTCCTGCGCGCGGGCACCTTCATCGAGGGCATCGAGCCCGAGAAGGCCATCAAGAACCTGATCTATGCCCTCGGCAAGGGCGTCCTGAAGGTCATGTCCAAGATGGGCATTTCCACCGTCGCCTCCTACCGCGGCGCCCAGGTCTTCGAGGCCGTCGGCCTGAACGAGGAGTTCGTCGGCACCTACTTCAGCGGCACCGCCACCAAGATCGGCGGCGCCGGCCTGGACGTCATCGCCAAGGAGGTGGCCGCCCGCCACGCCAAGGCCTACCCCGTCTCCGGCATCGCGGCCACGCACCGCGCGCTGGAGATCGGCGGCGAGTACCAGTGGCGCCGCGAGGGCGAGCCGCACCTGTTCGACCCGGAGACGGTCTTCCGCCTCCAGCACGCCACCCGCAACCGCCGGTACGACATCTTCCGCAAGTACACGGACCGGGTGAACGAGCAGTCCGAGCGCCTGATGACGCTCCGCGGCCTCTTCGGCTTCAAGTCCGACCGTCCCGCGATCTCCCTCGACGAGGTCGAGCCGGTCTCCGAGATCGTCAAGCGCTTCTCCACCGGCGCCATGTCGTACGGCTCCATCTCCCAGGAGGCGCACGAGACCCTCGCCATCGCCATGAACCAGCTGGGCGCCAAGTCCAACACCGGTGAGGGCGGCGAGGACCCGGACCGCCTGTACGACCCGGCGCGCCGTTCGGCGATCAAGCAGGTCGCCTCCGGCCGCTTCGGCGTCACCTCCGAGTACCTGGTCAACGCGGACGACATCCAGATCAAGATGGCGCAGGGCGCCAAGCCCGGCGAGGGCGGCCAGCTGCCCGGCCACAAGGTCTACCCGTGGGTCGCCAAGACGCGTCACTCGACGCCCGGCGTCGGCCTGATCTCCCCGCCGCCGCACCACGACATCTACTCGATCGAGGACCTGGCCCAGCTGATCCACGACCTCAAGAACGCCAACCCGGTCGCGCGCATCCACGTGAAGCTCGTGTCCGAGGTCGGCGTCGGAACGGTCGCGGCCGGTGTCTCCAAGGCCCACGCGGACGTCGTCCTGATCTCCGGCCACGACGGCGGAACGGGCGCGTCTCCCTTGACGTCCCTCAAGCACGCGGGCGGCCCCTGGGAGCTCGGCCTCGCCGAGACCCAGCAGACCCTGCTGCTCAACGGCCTGCGCGACCGCATCGTCGTCCAGACCGACGGCCAGCTCAAGACCGGCCGCGACGTGGTCATCGCCGCGCTGCTCGGCGCCGAGGAGTTCGGTTTCGCGACCGCGCCGCTCGTCGTCTCCGGCTGCGTCATGATGCGCGTCTGCCACCTGGACACCTGCCCGGTCGGCATCGCCACCCAGAACCCGGTCCTGCGCGACCGCTTCTCCGGCAAGCCCGAGTTCGTCGTGAACTTCTTCGAGTTCATCGCCGAGGAGGTCCGCGAGATCCTCGCGGAGCTGGGCTTCCGCACCATCGAGGAGGCCGTCGGCCACGCCGAACTCCTCGACACCAGCAAGGCCGTCACCCACTGGAAGGCCCAGGGCCTCGACCTGGAGCCCCTCTTCCACGTGCCGGCCCTGCCCGAGGGCGCGGTCCGCCACGCCCTGGTCGAGCAGGACCACGGCCTGGAGAAGGCCCTCGACAACGAGCTCATCGAGCTCGCCGCCGACGCGCTGAACGCCGAGACCGCCGAGGCGGCCCGCCCGGTCCGCGCCCAGGTCGCGATCCGCAACATCAACCGGACCGTCGGCACCATGCTCGGCCACCACGTCACCAAGAAGTTCGGCGGCGCGGGCCTGCCCGACAACACCATCGACCTCACCTTCACCGGTTCGGCGGGCCAGTCCTTCGGCGCCTTCCTCCCCAAGGGCGTGACCCTGCGCCTGGAGGGCGACGCCAACGACTACGTCGGCAAGGGCCTCTCCGGCGGCCGCGTCGTGGTCCGCCCGGACCGCGCCGCCGACCACCTCGCCGAGTACTCCACCATCGCCGGCAACACCATCGGCTACGGCGCCACCGGCGGCGAGATGTTCCTGCGCGGCCGCACCGGCGAGCGCTTCTGCGTCCGCAACTCCGGCGCCCTGGTCGTCTCGGAGGGCGTGGGCGACCACGGCTGCGAGTACATGACCGGCGGCACCGCGGTCGTCCTCGGCGAGACCGGCCGCAACTTCGCGGCGGGCATGTCCGGCGGCGTCGCGTACGTCATCGACCTCGACCCGCGCCAGGTCAACTCGGGCAACGCGGAGGCCGTCGAGGCCCCGTCGGACGAGGACAAGCTGTGGCTGCACGATGTGGTGCGCCGCCACGAGGAGGAGACCGGCTCGACCGTGGCCGCGAAGCTCCTGGCTGACTGGGACGCCGCCGCGGCCCGCTTCAGCAAGATCATCCCGACCACGTACAAGGCAGTGCTCGCCGCCAAGGACGCCGCTGAGCTGGCCGGACTCTCCGAGTCCGAGACCACCGAGAAGATGATGGAGGCGGCGACCCATGGCTGACCCGAAGGGCTTCCTCACCACCCCCCGCGAGACCGCCTGCACCCGTCCCGTCGCCGAGCGCGTCAAGGACTGGAACGAGGTCTACGTCAAGGGCTCGCTGCTCCCGATCATCAGCAAGCAGGCCGGCCGCTGCATGGACTGCGGCATCCCGTTCTGCCACAACGGCTGCCCGCTCGGGAACCTGATCCCCGAGTGGAACGACTACGCCTACCGCGAGGACTGGGCGGCCGCGTCGGAGCGCCTGCACGCCACGAACAACTTCCCGGAGTTCACGGGCCGCCTGTGCCCGGCCCCGTGCGAGTCGGCGTGCGTGCTCGGCATCAACCAGCCCGCCGTCACGATCAAGAACGTCGAAGTCTCGATCATCGACCAGGCCTGGGACAACGGCGACGTCACCCCGCAGGCCCCGGACCGCCTCTCCGGCAAGACCGTGGCCGTCATCGGCTCCGGCCCGGCCGGCCTGGCCGCCGCCCAGCAGCTGACCCGGGCCGGCCACACCGTGGTCGTGTACGAGCGCGCCGACCGCATCGGCGGCCTGCTGCGCTACGGCATCCCCGAGTTCAAGATGGAGAAGGTGCACATCAACCGCCGCATCGAGCAGATGCGCGCGGAGGGCACCAAGTTCCGCACCGGCATCGAGGTCGGCCGCGACATCACGGCGACGGACCTGCGCAAGCGGTTCGACGCGGTCGTCGTGGCTGCCGGCGCCACCGTCTCCCGCGACCTCCCGGTCCCGGGCCGCGAGCTCAAGGGCATCCACTTCGCGATGGAGTACCTCCCGCTCGCGAACAAGGTCCAGGAGGGCGACTTCATGGCGCCCCCCATCACGGCCGAGGGCAAGCACGTGGTCGTCATCGGCGGCGGCGACACCGGCGCGGACTGCGTCGGCACCGCCCACCGCCAGGGTGCCCTCTCGGTCACCCAGCTGGAGATCATGCCCCGCCCGTCGGAGGACCGCCCGGCGGCCATGCCGTGGCCGACCTTCCCGATGCTGTACAAGGTCACCTCGGCCCACGAGGAGGGCGGCGAGCGGATCTACTCCGTCTCCACCACCCACTTCGAGGGCGACGAGGACGGCAACGTCCAGGCCCTGCACCTGATCGAGGTCGCCTTCGAGGACGGCAAGCTCGTCCAGAAGCCCGGCACCGAGCGCGTCCTCCCCGCGCAGCTGGTCACCCTGGCGATGGGCTTCACCGGCACCGACCAGGCCAACGGCCTGGTGGAGCAGTTCGGCGTGGACCTGGACGAGCGGGGCAACATCGCCCGCGACGCCTCGTACGCGACCAACGCCGACGGCGTCTTCGTCGCCGGCGACGCGGGCCGCGGCCAGTCCCTGATCGTGTGGGCCATCGCGGAGGGCCGCTCGGCCGCCCGCGGCGTGGACCGCTATCTGACGGGCACGAGCGCCCTCCCGTACCCGGTCAAGCCGACGGACCGCTCCCTGATGGTCTGAGTTCCACCCCCCGCCCTCCCGGCGGGACCCCTCATACGGTCCGTACAACGAAGTACGGCACTCGACACCGCGCCCGCCATGTCCCCGACCAGGGATGGCGGGCGCGGTGGCGTTCTGTAGTCGTATGAATGCGTTCGGCTGAACCTTCAGGTTGGCGGGGGTTACGCTTCGCAGGCAAGGGGATTGCGGAAGCGGGGAGTTGGCTCATGGCCAAGTCGAAGGGCGAGGGCGCCGCGCAGAGTCCGGAGGAGTTCGCCTCCGAGGAACTACGGCGCCACCGTATTGCCGCCGGACTCACGCAGGAGGGTCTGGGCGAGCGGATCTTCACCAGCGGCTCGTACATCGGCCAGATGGAGTGCGGCCAGCGCCGATTGCGGCCGGAGTTGGCGAGGCTGATCGACAAGGAGCTCAAGACGGGGGACTACTTCTTCCGGCTGGCGAGATCCTTCAAATCCAAGCAGGTCGACGACTTCGCCGATGTGGCAGAGCTGGAAGCCCGGGCGGCGGCCCTCTACGAATACGGCGCCGCCCTGGTGCCCGGTCTGCTCCAGACAGAGGACTATGCCCGGGAGGTGATGCGCTCCGCCAATCTCACCAGGCTCGCAGAGGGCATCGACGCCATGGTCTCGTTCCGCAGGAATCGGGCGCGACTGCTCGACGACCCGACCACCCCCGAATTGTGGGTCATCCTGCACGAGGCGGTGCTGCGGACGGAGGTCGGAGGGCCCGGCTTGATGGCGGCACAGTTGCGGCACATCGCCTCCCATGCCCGGGCCCACCGGATCGCCGTCCAGGTGGCGCCGTTCTCGGCCGGATCGCATGGCGTGCTGGGTGCGTGCGTGGTCATCATGCAGTTCGCCGACGCGCCCGACGCGGTCTATACGGAGGGGCCCTGTGTGGGGCACCTGCTCGACGAGCCGGATTTGGTTCGGGGCCACTGGAAGCGCTACGAGCTGGCCCGGGCAGCAGCCCTGTCACCGGCTGTGTCCCTGACCTTGATCGAGTCCGCGGCGGAGGAGTACGCGAAATGCGCGCAGATGTGAACGGCCTGTCCTGGAGGACGTCTTCGTACAGCAACTCCGAAAACAACAGCTGCGTCGAGGTCTCCGACGACCTCCCCGGCACCGTCCCCGTCCGCGACAGCAAGCTGCGCGGCGCCGGTCCGGTCCTGGTCTTCCCCGGAGCCGCCTGGGTCCCGTTCATCCAGGACGTCAAGCGGCTCCGAGCCTGATCCCGTACCGCAGCGGCTACTCCGGCTGGACGACCACCGCGCCCCAGCGTATCGACGGGGACGAGGTGGTCACCGTGGCGCCGAAGCTGCCCGACAGGCCCGTGCCCAGGGGGACCGTGATGCGGGACGGGGTGTCCTGCGGGCAGGTCAGGGAGAACGGGGCCGGGTCGCGGTCCGGCTGGTTGGGGAAGTGGAAGGACACCTCGATGCTGCCGCCGCCCTCGCAGGCGAAGGTGGTGGAGGTGTCCAGGTGGGCGTTGAGGCCGCCCGAGACGAAGCCGCTGGAGCCGGTGACCTCCGGGACCCAGATCACGCCGTCCGGTCCCGGATAGCCGATCAGTTCGTCCGCGGCTGACGCCTGGCCTGCGCCCGTACCCAGTGCGAGGACCGCCGTGAACGCCGCGACCGTGAACGCCTTGTGCTTCATCTCTTCCCCCTCGGATGTCGGTGAGTCGACCGTCCCACGGTAAGTGCCGCCACTGACAACGCCCGTGGGGTCAGGGGGTGCCCCGGGCCGTGAGCGCCGCCAGGGCCGCTCGGGTGGTGACGCCCGTCTTGCGGTAGATGTGGGAGAGGTGGGTGTCCACCGTGCGGGGGCTCAGGTAGAGGCGGGCCGCGATCGCCGGGGTGGTCAGGCCCTCCGTCACCAGGGCCGCGATCTCGCGTTCGCGGGGGGTGAGGTGGGGGAGGGGGGACGCGGCGGGGGCCGGCGGGAAGAGGTCCGCCAGGCCCGTCAGGAGGCGGGCGCCGCCCGTTTCCGCCAGGCGGCGGCCCCGGTGCCACAGCGTCGACCCCCTGCGGGAGCCGCCCGAGCGGGCGGCGAGGGGGGCCGCCATCAGCAGGGCCTGGGCCTCCCAGAGCGTCGCCCCGACACGGGCCGACTCCGTCGCCGCCCGGACGTAGAGGTCCGCCGCCGCTGCCGGTTCGTCCCGTGCGGCCCGTACGACCGCCTCGCTGCGCAGGGCCGACGCCCGCTGGGTGGGGAGGGCGAGGCGGGCGGCGTCCGCGTGCGCCAGGGCCGCCCAGGACTCCGCCTCCGCGAGGTCCCCCGCCGCCACCGCCGCGTTGACCAGCGCCTCCAGGAACAGCGGCCGCATCGACGGCTGGAGGCCCGTCAGCTCCGGACCGTGCCCGGCGCGCAGCATCGCGGACCGGGCCCGCTGGTGGTCCCCGGAGTACAGGGCCGCGTAACTCAGCACGCACCAGCCGAGCGAGGCCCACCAGCTGCTGCGGACCCCGGACAGCGCGACCGCCTCCTGCGCGAGTGCCAGCGGGGTGGTGTCGCCGGGCGGGAGGGACGGGATCAGTATCTGGGCCTTGTTGCCCAGCACCAGGCCCAGCAGCTCGTCGCTGCCGATGCCGCGCGCGATGTTCTCGGCCTCCTCGGCCAGCTCCAGCGCCGACTCCAGCCGGCAGGTGTTCATGTGCACGACCGCCTTGCACACCAGCAGGTGCGGCAGCAGGTGCGGCGGCCCCACCCGCCGGGCCAGCGCCAGCCCCCGGTCCGTGTGCCGTTCCGCCTCCGGGAAGCGGTCCAGGTAGAACTCCGTCCAGGCGAGGCGGGCCAACGGTTCGCACAGGTCGGCCAGTTCCCGGTCGGCCAGCGCGTCGACCCGTACGGCGGCCCGGTCGGCCAGCCGCCGGGCCGTCGCCGGGGCCAGGCCCCCGTACGTCTCACCGAGCGCGGCCGTCGTCAGCGCCCCCGCGGCGGCCGGCTCGTTGCGCAGCCGCAGGGCCAGCCCGTACGTCCGCAGCACGTCCTCGCGCACCTCCGGGTACGACAGGACGTGCGGAGCGCACGTGCCCAGCTCCAGCCCCAGTGCCAGCGCGTCCGCCGGGCGGGGCGCGGGCCGGCGGGCCAGTTCGCGGCGCAGCAGTGCCACCGCCTCGCCGTACCGGCCGAGGTGGCGCTCCATCGAGGCGCACAGGGTGACGGCGGCCGCGCGCAGCCCGTCGTCCCGGGCGGGGACGGTGGCGTCGATCTGGGAGATCAGGGACATCAGGAGGTCCCGGCTCGCGCGCAGTTCGCCGCACGCGCTCAGCGCCCGGGCCCGCCGCAGCAGCAGTTCCCGGCGCCGGGCGAGGTACTCCGGGGTGTCCGGCAGGATCCCCAGCACCACCCCCAGCCAGTGCGCGCAGCTCGCCGGGGCCGTGGTCTGCGCCTGCCCGGCCGCCTCCAGCAGGGCGGCCGCGGCCCGTGGGTCCCAGCCCGTGAGCGCCCGCTCCACGTGGTGGGCCCGTACGGTGGCGGCCGCGCCCGCCCCGGCCAGCGCGGCGGCCGCCCGCCGGTGCAGGGCCGTACGCCGGCGGGGCCCGGTGTTCTCGTAGACCACCGTCCGCAGCACCGGGTGCCGCAGCGACCAGCTCCCGCCCGGGCCCGGGCGCAGCAGGTCCCGGCCGGCCAGGGCCGCGAGGTGCGCGTCGAGGAGGTCGGGGCCGGCCACCTCGGCCGTCTCCGCGAGCACCGGCGCGGTGGCCTGGTCGCCGAGCACCGCCACCGCCTCGGCGGTCCGGCGCTGCGCGGCGGTCAGCGGGGTCAGCTCGTCCAGGAGCAGCGCGGTGAGCCCGCCCGCCGGGACGGCCGGTCCGGCGGACTGGCCCTGGAGCAGGGTGAGGAAGTAGAGGGGGTTGCCCCCGCTGGCGGCGTACAGCCGGCCCGCGCGGTCGGGCGGCAGCCCCGGCGCCAGCTGCTCCACGCAGGTCCGCTCGGCGAGCGGACCGAGGTCCAGGCGCAGCACGGCACCGGTGTCGACGCCCCGGGTGAGCGCGGCGGCGAGGGAGGCCGAGGTCTGCCGGTCCCGACGGGCCACGACGAGGAGCACCGGCCCGCGCGGGGGGTGGCGCACGAGGTGGTCGAGGAGCTCGAAGGAGGCGGGGTCGGCCCAGTGCAGGTCGTCGAGGGCGACGAGCAGGCCGTGGCCCTGGGCGGTCCCGCCGCCACCCCGGGCGAGGGCGGAGAGGAGCCGCGCCGTCGCCCGGTGCATGGCGAACCGGTCGACCGGGGCGTCCGCCGCGCCGTACGCCCCCGCGGGTTGGGGCGGGTCCGGGGCGGGCCCCGCGCCCGGACCCGGTTCCCCGCGCGGGGCGGCCTCGGGGCGGGGGCCGGCGCCTGGCATCGGGCCGGGGCCCGCGCCCCGTTCAGGGCTCCGGCCCAGGCCCGCTCGGCCCGGTTCCCGGCCCGCGTTCTGCTCCGGGCCCCGGCCTGCGTACGGGTCCGGCCCTGCGTCGGCGTTTCGCTCCCCGGCCCCGGCCCCGGCCCCGTCACCGCCCGCGTACCGCTCCGGGGACGGCGTCGTCGGGCCCGGGGCGGACGGGATGCCGTGCAGGAGCGGGGTCACCGCCGGGTCCGGGGGGTGGCCCGCCGTCGCCTCCGGGTCCAGGTCGGCGAAGGCGTCCGTGAACACGTGGAAGGGGATGTGCCGTTCGTACTCCGTGGCCCGCCCGCGCAGAACGGTCAGGCCCCGGGCGCGGGCCCGTCGGCAGACCTCCGTGAGCAGGCGGCTCTTGCCCATGCCCGCCGGGCCCGTGAGGTCCACGACCCCCGGCCCGTCGCCCGCCGCGCCGACCACCGCACCGATCACCGCGTCCAGCCGGTCGAGTTCGGCCCCCCGGCCGACCAGCGGAGCCCTGTCCACCATGACGCCTCCCCGGGGGACCGGTACCCGCATTCGGCGCCGGGGATACGTAGGGGCTGCGTAGGCGGTTCTACGGATGCCGCCCGCGCGGCCCGGCTGCCAGCATCGGAAGTGGTTCCGGTCCTGCCAGTTTGGAGTCCCGATGCGTCGATTACGGCTGCCCGCCCCCGCGTTCCTCTCCCTCTGCGCCCTCGTCCTCGCGGGCTGCTCGGGCGTCGGGTCGGGGGCGGACATCGGGGCGGGAGCGCCCCGGTCCAAGACCTCCGCCCCCGCCTCCCCGTCCGCCTCCGCGTCGCCTTCCGCTTCCCCGTCCGCCGCCGCCCCGTCGGGCGTCGTCCCCTCGGGCACCCCGGCCTCCGCGCCCGCCGCCCCGTGCACCGCCACCAAGGGCCTGGACCCCGCCGCCCTGACCGGCTACCTCAAGGGCCTCAAGAGCAGCGACCGTACCGACTCCGAAGCCCTGTTCATGGTGGACACGGGGATGTACCTCCGGCTGGTGAAGACCCAGCCGCCCTGCGAACCGGTCCCGGTGAGACTCGGCTACTTCCGGGTCGAGATGTCCCACTCGGCCGACTCGGCCGGCTACAAGTTCACCTACGCCCCGATCCGCACGGTCACCGTCGCCGTGGGCCCCTACGACGGCAAGGTCGACGGCAGCGAACCCCCGCAGCCCTCGGGGTGCGGCGGCGTCCTGTCCGTGGCCTACCTGGGCCGGGACCTCGTCGAGAGCGACCTCCCGCACACCCTTCAGCTGCCGTCCGCGGACTCGACGCTGGACTGGGTGATCGCCGACGTGGAGCGCGACGGCGTCCTGGACGCCGTCTTCAAGCCCCCCGCCGGCTTCCGGGGCTGCTGACCCGACCGCCGGACGGGATCCGACCACCGGCCGGGCGGGATCCGACCGCCGGACAGGATCCGGCCGGCCGGGCGGGACGGTGCACCGTGGGGGTGCGCACCGCCCCGCCCGGCCCCGGGGGCGTGCGCCCCCCGGACGGGGTCATCCACGGGGCGCCGCACCGCAGTTGACGCGGCCGCGGTGTAGCGGTGGGTCCATGCCCTCGCGAACGCCGCTGCGCGGCCTCCTCGGAGCCGCCCTGCTCCTGCCCCTCGCCTCCCTCGTCTCCCTGGCGTCCCTCCCGCCCGCCGTCGCCGCGGACGGCGGGCGCACCGTCGACTACCGGGGGCTGCACCTGACCCTCCCCGCGGACTGGCGGGTCGTCGACCTCGACCGCGACCCCGGCGCCTGCCCGCGCCTGGACCTCCCCACCCTCTACCTCGGCCACGCCGGCCCCCGGACCCGCTGCACCGGCCGCCGCGCCGTCCCCGAGCGCGCCGACACCCTCCACCTGGAACCCCTGGCGGACACCCCGCCCCGCGCCGACGTCCCCACCCTCCCCGTCCCCGACGGCGCCGAGCCGCCCCCGGCGGAGGGCGCCAGCGCCGAGGTCCGTTACGCCCTGCACGGGCCGGGGGTGATGGCCACGCTCTCGTACGGGGCCGGACCGGAGACCGTACGGAACCTGCTGGCACGCGCGCTCGCCGACGCGCCCACCGGCGGCCCGGGCTCCGCCCCGGCAGCCCTCCACGCACCACCGCCCGCACCCGCCCCGAACCTCACCCAGGCTGCCTTCACCGGCCACGGCTTCGACGCCTGCACCGCCCCCTCCCCGCGGTCCATGGACACCTGGCGGGCCGACTCCCCCTTCGGCGCGGTCGGGATCTACATCGGCGGCCGGGCCCGCGCCTGCGCCCAGCCGCAGCTGACGGCCGACTGGGTGCGCCGGCAACTCGCGGCCGGCTGGCACCTGATGCCGATCTGGGTGGGCCCGCAGCCCTGGAACAGCACGAGCACCGGGCTGTCCACCGACCCCGCCGAGGCCGCCGACCAGGGCCGCGAGGCCGCCGAAGCCGCCGCCGCGGCGGCCGACGCACTCGGCCTGCCTGCCGGCACACCCCTCTACGACGACCTGGAGAACTACGCCGGCCGCGACACCTGGGACGCCCCGGTCGTCGCCTACCTCACCGCCTGGACCGTACGGCTGCACGAGCTCGGCCACCACGCGGCGGCCTACGTCTCGGCGAGCTCGGGAGCCGAGGCCCTCGCCGCCCACTACGCCCAGGCCCCCCAGGCCATGCCGGACGTCCTGTGGGTGGCCCGCTGGAACGGCGCCGCCTCCGTCACCGACGCCGACATGGGCCTGCCCACCGGCACCACCCAGTGGCCCGGCCCGCGCCGGGCCCACCAGTACCAGGGCGACCACGAGGCCACGTACGGCGACGTGACGATCGACATCGACCGCAGCTGGGTGCACATCGACCAGAAGACCCTCCCGCCCCTCCCCGCCCTCCGCTAGCGGTCGGCCAGGGGTCAGCTCGCCGGGACCTCGCGGGGTGGTTCGTCGTCGTTGCCGCGGCGGAGGGTGCGCAGGCCGTGGGTGGGGGTCCAGGTGCGGACGACCAGGTCGTCGCCGTCGACCGCCGTGTGGACCACCTCCGTCAGGTCGGCGTGGAAGAGGTGGAAGGGGTGCGGGGTGTCCTTCTCCTCCGCGTAGCGGTGGAGTTCGGGCGGGTCCACGATCTCCATTGCGCGGCCCGAGATCCGGACGTCCCCGTCGGGCATCGTGTCGTCCGGGCCGGGGTTGGTGTGCAGGGCGAAGCGCGGGTCGTGCTGGAGGTCGCGGGCCTTCAGCGAGCCCGCCATCATGCCCAGCCACAGCTCGCCTCCGCGGAACTCCACGTTGAGCCCGGTTAGCCGGGGCGAGCCGTCCTTGCGCAAGGTGGCCAGGACGTGGTGGGGGAACTGCGCGAAGCGGGCCTCCACCGCCTCCGCGAACTGCGGTTCCGCCTTCTCGAACGCTGCCCAGTTGTTCGTCGTCATGCGTCCATCAAAGCGCGCCCCGCCGCCGGCGGCCGGTCAGGCGCGCACGATGCCCGCCCGGCGCGCCGCGGTCAGCCAGGCCGGGAACTCGGCGACGAGCTGGTCGTACAGGTCGGCGTCCGGTACGGAGCGCGGGTCCGGGCCCGCGTGGAAGTAGCCCGCGTTGTCGACCACCCGCTTCTGCGGCACGGGCAGTTCGTCCAGGCGGCGCAGGAAGTCGAACTGGCTGCTGCGGGTGTTGCCGAAGCCGACGAACTGCCAGAAGAGGGGCAGGCGGGCGGCCTTGCACAGGTAGCGCTCCGCCGCGAGCTTGTTCACCGGGCCGCCGTCCGTCTGGAAGACGACCAGGGCGGGGTCGGTGGAGCCCGAGTCCAGGTAGTGGTCGATCACCGCGTCCATCGCCAGGTGGTAGGCGGTCTTGCCCATGTGGCCGAGGCCGGCGGCGATCTCCGTGACCCGGCCCCCGTGGCCGGAGAGGGGGACCTCCTCGATCGCGTCGACGTCGGTGGAGAAGAAGACGACCGGTACGCGGCCGTCGGAGTCGAGGTGCGCGGACAGGCCGAGGACGCGGTCCGCGAAGGCCTGGACGGTGCCGTCCGCGTAGTACGGGCGCATGGAGCCGGAGCGGTCCAGGACCAGGTAGACGGCGGCCCGGCCGTCCTCCAGGCCGTGCTTGCGCAGCGAGACGCCCGCGTTCTTGTACAGGCTCACCAGGGCCGGGGCCGTCTCCTCGACCTTGCGCAGGCTGATGGCGCCGGTCACGGTGCGGGGTCCGGGCGCGGGCGGCCGTGCAGGGCCTCGATGTCCTCCAGCATGGCCGCCGCGAGGTCGCGCTCGGACGCGTAGTACCGCTCGGCCCACTTGAGGGTCAGGGTGGGGTAGGCCCAGGCCTCCTCCTCCTGCGCCGCCGCCACGTCCGCCTCCGCGCCGCGCCGCATCCCCTCGGCGAACTCCCGCTGCCGGAGGAGGAGTTCCCGCATCTGTTCCGGCTCCAGCAGGTGGCCCAGCCACAGCCGCAGCATCGGCCCGTGCTTGAGCACCGGAGGGTCGACGGGCGCCTCGCGCGCCCACCGCCGTACGGCGTCCAGACCGGCTTCGGTGATCCGGTAGACCCGCTTGTCGCGGGTACCGGTGTCCTGGGCGACCATCCGGGAGGAGGCGTAGCCGGCCTTCTCCAGGCGCTTGAGCTCGCTGTAGATCTGGCTGAAGGAGGGGCTCCAGTAGAAGAAGCGCAGCGACCAGTCCGACCACTTCTTCAGGTCGTAGCCGGAGAGTTCCTCACCGAAGGAGAGCAGCCCGAGCACTGCCCAGCTGGTCGCGGGGAGCGTGCGCCGGGCCGCCCCGCCGGGAGTCTCCACTGTCGTCTCGTCTGCCACGCAGCGCAGTCTACGACCGGTTCCGGTGGGACTCTTCCCTGTGTGCAATATGACTGCTAGGTGTATGCCTATTAGGTATATGGAGGGTTGGGTCGCTGTTCAACTCCCGCTGTTCGTATGGAGGAAGCGTGATCTCGCTGGACGGAAAGGTCGTCGTCGTCACCGGCGCCGGGCGCGGCCAGGGCGCCGAGGAGGCCAGGCTGTGCGCGCGGGCCGGGGCGCGGGTCGTCGTGACCGACCTCCGGGAGGAGGAGGGCCGGGCGGTCGCCGCGGAACTGGGCGACCGGGGTCTGTTCGTGCGGCACGACGTGGCCGACGCCGACGGCTGGGCCGGGGTGGTCCGGGCGGCGGTGGCCGCCTTCGGGACGGTGTCGGCGCTGGTCAACAACGCCGCCCTGTGGCGCACCGCGCACGTGGAGGAGCAGAGCAGGGAGGGCTTCGAGGAGCTGCTGCGGGTCAACCTGCTGGGACCGTTCCTCGGGATCCAGGCGGTGGCGCCGGTGCTGCGCGCGGGCGGGGGCGGGTCGATCGTCAACGTCTCCTCCACCGCCGGGCTGGTCGGCATCCGGGGCCACGCGGCCTACGGGTCCACGAAGGCCGGCCTGCGCGGGCTGACCCGCTCGGCGGCGCTGGACCTGGCGGGGGACGGGATCCGGGTCAACTCGGTGCATCCCGGGGCCATCGACACGCCCATGGTGGCCGGAGCGGTCGAGGGGCGGGACTGGTCGCACGTGCCGCTGGGGCGGATGGGGAGCCCGGGGGAGGTGGGGGAGCTGGTGCTCTTCCTGTGCTCGGAGGCCTCCTCGTACGTCACGGGCGCCGAGTTCGTGGTCGACGGCGGGATGACGGCGCGATGAGCGGGGGTTCGGGGCGGGGTTCGGGGCGGGGTTCGGGTCGGGGTTCGGGTTCGGGCTCGCGTTCGGGTTCGGGTTCGGGGGAGATGGGTCCGTCGGCGCGGGACCCGCTGTCGCCGGACGCGCGGGCGCTGTGCGAGGCCATGGCGGCGGGCTTCCCGGGGCCCGGGGACGTGGCGGCCCTGCGGGCGGCGGTGGCGGCCGGGGCGGAGCGGCCGGGCGGGCGGGGGCCCGAGGTGGCCTCGGTGCGGGACGCCGAGGCCGGCGGGGTGCCGGTGCGGGTGTACGACCCCGCGCCGGGGGAGCGGGGGCGGGTGCTCGTGGTCTACCTGCACGGCGGGGGCTGGGTGATGTGCGGGATCGACACGCACGACGCCCTCTGCCGCGAGCTGGCCGCGGCCTCGGGGGCGGTGGTGGTCTCGGCCGGCTACCGGCTGGCCCCGGAGCACCCCTGGCCGGCGGCGGCCGACGACGCCCTCGCCGTGCTGCTGTGGGCGCGGGCCGGGGCGGACCGGCTGGGCTGCGACCCGGGGCGGGTGGTGGTGGCGGGGGACTCCAGCGGGGGCAACCTGGCGGCCGTCACCGCGCTGCGGGCGCCGGAACTGCTCGCCGGCCAGCTGCTGGTGTACCCGCCGCTGGACGCCTCGATGGGGTCGGAGTCGGTGGCGGTGTACGGGCGCGGCTACTTCCACACCGCCGCGCACATGGCCTGGTACTGGGACCGGTACGGCGGCGACCCCGCCCACCCGCACGTCTCGCCGCTGCGCGCGCCGGACCTGTCCGGGCTGCCCCGCACGCTGATCGTCCTCGCCGACTGCGACCTGCTGCGGGACGAGGGGCTCGCCTACGCGCGCCGGCTGGGGGAGGCGGGGGTGGACTGCGAGGTCCGGCTCCATCCGGGGGTCTTCCACGGCTTCCTCGGCCTGCCGCTGCCCGCCGCGGCGGCGGCCCGGGCGGGGGCGGCGGCGTGGATCGCGGCCACGGGGAGGCGCGGCACGGGGAACGGGGCGGCCGGATTCGAACCGGCGTCCTCCTCCTGAGCAAGGAAGCGCAACGACCTCTGTGCTACGGCCCCGTCCTTGCGGTCATCCTAACCGCCGAGTCGAACCGCCGAGTCGAACCGCCGGGTCGAAGTAGATGCCGGGGCCGCTGGCAGTTAAATGCCAGCCGGGCAGGGCTGGTTGACCCTGCGGAGCGGCGGCGGCTAATTTCCGATCCGGGCGCCGTCCATCCGGTCGAGGAATTCTCCGCGGGGGAGGAACAGAAATGTCTCCGAACGTCAGCACGCCCGTCCGTCCGGTCCCGAAAGTAAAGGGCCGGCCCGTCATCGGAAACACCTGGGAATTCAAGAAGGACCGGCTGGAGCTGTTCCGGCGCACCTTCGAATCCTGCGGCGACATCGGCACGTACCGGCTCGCCGGACAGGACTGCTATTTCGTCAATTCCGTGGAGATGGCACACGAGATCCTGATCAGGAACGGGTCGCTGTTCGAGAAGACGGACCGTTTCCGCGCCTTCGCCCGGCCACTGCTCGGCGACGGGCTGCTGACGGCCCCCAACGAGGACCACAAACGCAACCGCAGGCTCATCCAGCCGCGTTTCCGCACCGCGGTGATCCGCAATTCCGCGCGGACGGCGGCGCGGGTCGCGGCCGAGGTGGCCGGCGGCTGGGCCGACGGCGAGGTCGTCGACGTGCGCCGCGAGATGGTGCGCCTCGTGCTGGGCGTCGTCGGTCACAACCTGTTCAGCCGGGACGTGCTGGCCGAGGCCGACGAACTGGGGAACGCGCTCACCGACGCGATCCACGGCTTCGACTCCCAGGCCAGCGCCCTCGTCCCGCTGACCATCGAGTGGCCCACGCCCGCGAACCTGCGCTACCGCCGGGCCATCGAGCGTCTGGAGGGGACCTTCACGGCGGTCCTGGCCGAGCGCCGGGCCATGGCGGAGCGGCCCGACGACTGGCTGAACCTGCTCATGGAGTGCGTCACGGAGGACGGCGCCCCCCTCGGGGACCGGCAGATCCGGGACGAGGCGCTCAACATGTTCATGCCCGGCCACGAGACCACGGCCACGGCGCTCACCTGGAGCTTCCACCTCCTGGACCGGCACCCCCGGGTGTACGAGCGGCTGCTCGCCGAATCGGACGCGGTGCTCGGCGGCAGGACGGCGGCCCTGGAGGACCTGGAGCGGCTGCCCTACGCCCTCCAGGTGTTCAAGGAGGCCATGCGGCTCTACCCGCCGGTCTACATGTTCTCCCGGCAGGCCACCGCGGACGTGGACGTGCTGGGGCACCGGATCCCGGCCGGCGCCTGCGTGATCTTCAGCCCGTACACCCTGCACCGGCGGGCCGACTACTTCGAGGACCCGGAGCGCTTCGACCCCGACCGCTTCGCCCCGGAGCGGGAGGCCGCGCTGCCCCGGCACGCCTACATGCCGTTCGGCGCGGGGCACCGGGTCTGCATCGGGAACAACCACGCGCTGCTCGGCGGCCAGGTCGCCCTCGCCACGCTGGCCGGACAGGTGCGGCTGAGCGCCCTGCCGGGGACCCCGGAGCCGGTGAACGAACCGATGGTGACCCTGCGGCCGCGCGGCGGGATGCCCATGCGGGTCACCCGGCGCACCGGCCCGGACGCGCCGGGCCCCTCCTCCCGCGCGGCAACGGCCCCGGCCCCGGCCCGCTGCCCGTACCCGCACGCCGGGACGGCGCCGGAGGGCCGCGCGGGCCACCCGTAGCGCCGGCGATTTGGAGCAGCCGCGCCGGCCGGGTACCTTCCTTCTCGAAGGCGCCGCTAGCTCAGTTGGTTAGAGCAGCTGACTCTTAATCAGCGGGTCCGGGGTTCGAGTCCCTGGCGGCGCACCTGACCTTCGGGCGGTTTCCGGTTATCCGGGAGCCGCCCGAAGTCGTTTCCGGCCCCCGGCCTTGTCCGGGCGGGCTCTCGTCCCGGTCCCGGGCGGTGGGAAGAATGGCGGCATGACGACTCGTGCCAGGTCCTTCGATGCCGCCGCCGCCCTCTACCACTCCTCCCGACCCGGGTACCCCGACGCGCTGTTCGACGCCGTCGAGGAGCTCGCCGGGGCGGGCCTGCGCGGGGCCAGGGTGGCGGACGCGGGGGCCGGGACCGGCATCGCCAGCGCCCTGCTGCACGCGCGCGGGGCCCGGGTGCTCGCCGTGGAGCCCGGTGACGGCATGGCCGCGGAGCTGCGCCGCGCGCACCCCGGGATCCCGGTCGTGCGCGGCGACGGCGACCGCCTCCCCCTGGCCTCCGGCTCCCTCGACTTCCTGACCTACGCCCAGGCCTGGCACTGGACCGACCCGGCCCGTTCCGTCCCCGAGGCCCGCCGCGTGCTGCGTCCGGGCGGGGCCCTCGCCCTCTGGTGGAACGACCTGGACCTGACCGTCCCCTGGATCGCCGAGCAGGACGCGCGGCTCGCCGCCTTCTTCGGCGTCCCCGCCGGCGCCCAGCCGAGGGAGGACCCCGAGGAGCTCGGCCTCACCACCCGCGAGGTCCGCTGGGCGCGCCGGATCCCGCTGGACGCGCACCTCGCCAACCTCTCCAGCCACTCCGCCTTCCTCCTCCTCGGAGAGAGCGCCACCCGGGAGTTCACCGGGGCCGAGCGGGAGCGGCTGCTGGAGCGGTTCCCCGACGGGACGGTCGAGGAGGCCTACGTGGTCACCCTCCGCGTGGCCGTCCTCTGAGGCAGGCCGCGCACCACCTCCGCCCGGCACTGCGACGGGCCGCCCCAGGCGTCGCGCAGCGGCCGGGCCTTGCGCAGCCACAGGGACAGGTCCAGCTCCTCCGTGTAGCCGACGGCCCCGTGCAGCTGGAGGGCGGTGCGGGCGGCCCCGTACGCCGCCTCCCCGGCGGTCAGCTTCGCCGCCGCGACGTCCCCGTCCGACAGGGACAGCGCGGCCGCCCACAGCAGCGGCCGGGCGAACTCCAGCTCCAGCAGGGTGTCCGCCAGCCGGTGCTTGACGGCCTGGAAGCCGCCGACCGGCACCCCGAACTGGGTGCGCTGCTTCACGTACGCCACCGTGCGCGCCAGCAGGGCCTCGCCGACGCCCAGGCACTGGGCCGCCGTCAGCAGCCGTGCCCACCGCGCGGCCGCCCCGGCGGCGGCCGCCACCGCCGGACCGGACGCCAGCAGCTCCCCGCCCGCCGCCGGAACGCCCAGCCCGCGCGCCGGGTCCAGGGAGGGCAGCCGCCGCCCCCACCCCGGCGCCAGCCACAGCTCACTCGAGGCCGGGGCCGAGGCCGAGGCCGGGGCCGCACCAGTGTCCGGCACCGCTGCCGCGCCCAGGGCCG
>NZ_JBHVUQ010000127.1:0-22469 GCF_042884105.1 Streptomyces sp. NPDC058157 | reverse complement strand
GTGCCGACGTGCCGGGTGCCGACGTGCCGGGTGCCGGCGGGCCGGGGACGGGGACCGCGGCGGCCATCCGCTCGGGGGTCCAGAACGCGGCGGCCTCCCGCGCGGTCCAGCGGCCGGCCGAGGCCTCGGCGGTCCCGGTCTCCAGCCCGGGCAGCGGGCCGCCCGGCAGCAGCAGGGCGGCGGTCGCCGCCGCCAGGGTGAACGTACGCAGCATGTCTCGTTCCTCTTCGTGACGGCCCGGCGGGCCTGGAGGTCTGACGGTCTGACGGGTGGGGAGGGTCATGGGGCCGGAAGGGGGGACCGGCTCTCAGACGGCCTGGGGGAAGCGCAGCAGCCGGTCCGGGTCGTAGGCGCGCCGGACCCCCTCCAGGCGGGGGAGGTTGGGCCCGTAGTAGGCCTCGCGCCAGCCGGTCAGCTTCGGGTCGGCGTAGTTCTGGTAGGCCCGGCCGCCCGCCCACGGCCGCAGGGCCCGCCACAGCCCGTCGAGCCACTCCTGGTGCCGGGCCGTCTCGGCGGCGGTCGCGGACGGCGGCCAGTACGCGAGGTACTGGGCCAGGAAGGCGCTGTCACGGTGGACGAAGGCCGTCGCACCGGCCGGCACCCGGTTCACCGCCCCGCCGCACACCCCGTCGAACTGGACCACGCCCCGCCCGCCCGGGGGCACGGCCCGCGCGTACCGTCCGACGGCGTCCAGGACCGCGCCGACCGCCGCGTCCGGCAGCCCGGGCCCGTCCCAGAAGTCCGAGCGCGCCGCGTACGAGTCCCGGCCCAGGAGGCCCCGCGGGTCCCGGCCGGGCAGCCGCCCCGGCAGCCGGCACCGCTCGGGCCCGCCCTCGGGGCAGCCCGCCATGGCCCGTGCCGTGTCCCCGTAACTGCGCACGGTGGTCCAGGAGTCCCGTGGCTCCCGCCCCACCAGCCCCACCAGCCGGTCCAGTTCCCGTTCCAGCTCCGCCCGCCCGTCGAGGCACACCGCCCGCACGGCCAGGGCGGCGGCGGACCCGGCCTCCACCGTGAACTCGGCCTGGCTCCAGAAGGGGTCCGGCAGCGCGCCGAGCCAGCGCTGCCAGCCGCGCACCACGGCCGCCGCGTCCGCGTCCGGCCAGTGCAGTTCGGCGAAGGCGGCGTCCCCGACGGGATGGGTGCGCAGCCGGAACTCGGTGACCACCCCGAAGTTGCCGCCCCCGCCGCCGCGCAGCGCCCAGAACAGCTCCGGGTCCCGGTCGGCCCCGGCCTCGCGGACCACTCCGTCCGGGGTCACCACGCGTGCGCCGGTGAGCCGGTCGGAGGTGGTGCCGTGGGCCCGGGAGGCGAGGCCCAGGCCGCCGCCGAGGGCGAGCCCGGCGATGCCGACGGAGGGGCACAGCCCGGCGGGGACGCCGAGGCCCCGTCCCGCGAGGGCCGCGTGCACGTCGGCCAGCCGGGCGCCCGCGCCGACGCGCACCTCGTCCCCCTCGACCGCCACCCCCGCCATGGCCCCGACGTCCACCACCAGCCCGGCCTCCACCGTGGACCAGCCCGCGTAGCCGTGCCCGCCGCCGCGCGGCACCACCGGGGCGCCCGAGCGGCGCGCGAAGTCCAGGCACACGGCCACGTCGCCGGCGTGCGCCGGATAGGCGACGGCCCCGGGGGCCACGGAGTCGAAGCGGGGCTGGAACAGCTGCCGGGCCTCGGCGTAGTCCCCGTCCCCCGGAAGGACCACCCGGCCGTCCACCGCCCGGGCCAGCGCCCCGAAGTCCGGCCCGGCCGCGGCGCCCGTCCGCGGGGCCCGGGACCGGCCGGGGGAGGCCGCTCCGGCGGCGCCGAGCACGGCGGCGGCCGCCCCCGTGAGCGCCCGGCGACGTGTAATCTTCATACTTCCTTCCTGCCACCGCCCGCCCCGATCGGGGCGAAGGCGGGCCCGCCGGAGCCGAGTTGTCCCCCGAACGGAGGACAGTGTTCGACCCCCGTCTCCCGGCTCACGCCCCGTCAGGCCCGCCCCGTCAGGGCCGCGGTGGCTTGCGGGCCAGGGCGAAGCCCTGCGGCCCCCGCTCCCGTTCGTCCGGCTCCCGGACCACGCGGGCCACCTCCGCCAGCCCGGCCTCCGCCAGCAGCCGGACGACCAGCGAGGGGGCCGTCCCGTGCGCATCGCCCTCCCCGGCGGCCTCGAAGGCGATCAGGACGTAGCCGCCGGGGGCCAGCACCCGGGCGAACTCGGCGAAGAGGGCGGGCAGTTCCTCCGCCGGTCCATGAGCGGTCCCGTACCAGGAGAGCACCCCGCCGAGCGCCCCGTCCGCCACGTCCAGCGCGGCCATCGGCCCGACCTCGAACCGCAGACCCGGATACGTCCGCCGGGCCACCGCCACCCTCGCCGGCGAGAGGTCGACGCCGAAGGCCCGCACCCCGCGCCGCTCCAGGTACGCCGTCACGTGCCCGGGCCCGCAGCCCACGTCGGCGACGGCCCCGCCCGCACCGCGCGCGTACGCGGCGAAGGCGTCCAGCACCGCCCGGTCCAGCGGCCGCACCGGGGGCTCGTCCCGGGGCGGCCCGGCATGGTCGGCGGCGACGCGGGCGGAGGGCACCGGCAGGGCACCGGGGCGCGAGGTGGCTGTCATGCTCCTGCACATTAGGCGGTGTCGAGCCGGCCGGTGTCCGGGGCGTCAGTCCCCGGCCAACGGGCTCGGCAGGTCCGTCCACTGGTCGCCCGGTACCCCCGGGCTGAGCCGCATCAGGGTCAGGGCCTTCGCCGGGAGCGGGCCCCGCAGCGCCTGCGCGTCGGCGGTCGCGGGGAGGGCGTCCAGGCCCGCCGCCAGGGCAGCCCCGAACGCCTGCCGCGAGCCCGCCGTCGCGGCCAGGGCCCCGGCCGCGAGCGAGCCGAACATCTTGCGCCGCAGCACCGTCTCGTCGTCCGTCACCAGCCGGCCCGACAGCGGGGGCACCGGCAGGCCGTGCCGGGCCAGCCGGGCCGGGCTGATCCGGATGTCGGCCAGGTCGCGGTAGACCAGCCGCAGCGGGGTGCCGTCGGCGGCCAGGACCACCAGGAGGTTCTGGCCGTGGGCCTCCAGCGCCACCCCGAGCTCCAGCACCCGCAGGCACACCGACAGGGCCAGCCGCGCGAACCGGGCCTGCCAGTCCGCCGACCGGGCGAGCCGGGTGCCCGCCAGCGCCGCCACCGGGACCACCCGTTCCCCGGCCCGCGCATGGGCCTCGGGGGCCTCGCGGACCACCGCCGCCAGGTCCGGGCTGTAGGCGGTGGCCGCACCCAGGGTGCGCGTGACGTGCAGCCGGCCGTCCAGCCGCTCGGCCAGCGCGTGCGCGAACGACGAGACCACGGCGGCCGTCTCCACGGAGTAGGCGGAGATGTCCCGCACCGAGGAGGTCAGCCGGGTGCTCAGGGCCGTCTTCACATGGGCGCCGCCCGCCGCCGGGGCGAGGGTGCGCAGGGCCATCAGCGGGTGCGCCGCCGGACCAGGCAGCACCTCCTCGCCCTTGAGTACGTGCTCGGCCTGCCAGGGGTGCACCGGGACCAGGATCCGGTCCCCGTCGCGCAGCTCCCGCGGCCAGTCCCCGGAGACCAGGCACTCCCGCTCCCGCACCCGGACCAGCCCGAGCTCCACCAGCGGCCGGTGCTCCGGCGCGTACGCCAGCTGCTCGGCCACCGAGAACCCGGGCCGGGAGCGGCAGTTGGGGTGGTAGGGGTGCCCGTCGACCACCCGCTGCTCCCACTCCCAGGTGGTGCCCGGCTCCGTCCGCTCCCCGGAGGGCTGCCCGGCCCGGGACAGGGCGAGGGAGGCGGTGCTGTCGTCCAGTTCGGCCGCGAAGGAGGCGAAGGCGGCCCCCAGCGGGCCGGCCGCCCCGTGCGGCACCCGCAGCGCCGCGACCAGCCGGGCCGCCTGCCGGTACGCCCGCCCGTCCAGCCGCACCTCGGTGACGTGGCCGTCCGTCGCGTACGGGTCCGGAAGCGGCCCCTCCAGCAGCCCGCCCCCGGCCAGCCGCAGCCGCAGGGAGTCCGGCCCCCGCTCCCGGCCCACCACCCAGGGCAGCGGTTCGAAGGCCAGCGCCCGCCAGAGCCGGGTCAGCACGGCCGAGCGCGCGCCGTCCAGCGCGGCCTCGTACGCGGGCCCGAGTGCGGGCCGTACGCCGGCCAGCCCGGCGGCGACGGCCTCCTCGGCGGCGCCCGCCGGGGCGGGGCCGGGGTCGGGCGGGGGAACGTGCGTGCTGCGGTCCAGGGTCCTGTTCCTTTCGGATCGCTTCGACTGAGGGGTCTACCCGGTGATCAGGTCATCATCCCGGATACTGAAGATCACGGCCGGTGGTCCCGAACGCGGACCCCGGCGCACCGGGCTCCGAAGCTCCGGAGCACCCCGTCCCGAAGCCACGAATGGATCCAGTGGACCTCAACGCCGCCGCCGACGCCTACGCCGCCGCCCCGCTCTTGAACTGCCTGCTGCGGGAGGTGACCGATGCCGAGGACGGGCGGGTCCACCGGCTGCGCGGCAGTGGCCGGCTCCTGCGGGTCTCCGGCGGCCGCCGCCCCGCGGACCCCGAGCTGTACACCGCGGCCGGCTGGCACCCGCTCAGCCACGCCGAACTCGTCGAGCTCACCGCCGACGAACTGCTGCGCCACACCGGCGTCCCCAACGACGAGCTGCCGGTGGAGATGGCCGACAGCCGGGACACCGTCGCCGCGCTGCTGGCCGCGCGGGCCGCCGCCGAGGCGCCCGAGGACCCCTACGTCCGCTCCGAGCAGGCCCTGCTCATGGGCCACCCGCACCACCCCGCCCCCAAGACCCGGGGCGGCGGCCCCGCCGCCGGGTGGCTGCCGTACGCCCCCGAGGCACACGCGCGCTTCCCGCTCGTGATGCTGGCGCTGCGCGAGGACCAGGTGGCCGAGGAGGGCGGGGCGGCCGCCGCGGATGCGGTGGACGCGCTGGCCGGGATCCTGGACGGCCCCCGCCCGCCGGCCGGCTACCGGGCGCTGCCCGCGCACCCCTGGCAGCTCGACCTCGTCGCGGGCCGCCGGGAGGTGCGCGAGGCCCTCGCCGACGGCCGCCTGCTGCGGCTCGGGCCGACCCGGCTGCCGGTGTGGCCCACCGCCTCGATCCGGACCGTCCACGCACCCGGCCCGGACGCCGACCTGTTCGCGAAGTTCAGCCTCGACGTCCGCATCACCAACGACGTGCGCCGGCTGTGGCGCCACGACCTGCTCAAGCTGCGCCGTACCGACGCCGCCGTGGAGGAGGGCTTCGCCGACCTGCGTCGCCGTACCGGCGCGAGCGCGGTCTGGCTGAGCGACCGGGGCTACCGGACCGCCGCGTTCGCCTTCGAGGAGCTCGCCGTCCTGGTCCGCGACGGGCTGCGCGGGCGGGTGGCGCCGGGGGCGACCGCGCTGCTGTGCGCGGCGCTCGCCGAGGGCTTCCCCGGCAGCCCGCTGGAGGGCGCGGCCGATCCGGAGGGCTGGTGGCGGGCGTACCTGCGCCAGGTCGTCCCCCCGGTGCTGGACCTGTTCGCGCGGCACGGGATCGTGCTGGAGGCCCACCTGCAGAACTGCCTGGTCGCCGTCGACGGCCGGGGGACGCCCGTGCAGGCCCTCTTCCGGGACGCGGAGGGGGTCAAGCTCCCGCAGGACCTGCCGCGCGAGGCGGCCTGGGAGCGGCTCGTGTACTGCCTGGTCGTCAACCACCTGGCGGAGGTGGCCGGAGCCCTGGCCGAACACCGCCCGGAGCTGGCCGGCCGGGTGTGGCCGGCGGTCCGCGAGGAGTTCCTGCGCTACGACGCCGAGCACGGCCTGCCGGAGATCGCCCGGCTCCTCGACGCCCCCGCGCTTCCGGCCAAGACCAACCTGCTGCTGCGCTGGACCCGGGCGGACGGCGCCGACGCGCGCTACCTGGAACTGCCCAACCCGCTGCGCGGACAGCGGACGGGGGGCGGCGGACCTGGGGCGGGGCGGGCGGTGCCGGATCCGGCCAAGGTGCGGCGGGAGGCCCGGACCCCGTGGAGAAAGGTATAGACCAATGCTAGGTTGGGCGGGCAGACCGCGCAGTCCTTGACCACCCGTCAGAGGAGAAGCCATGCCCTCCCCTTCGCGGGGCGGCGGCCCGGCCGCCATGCCCAAGTACCAGCGGATCGCCGCAGCACTGCGGGACGAACTCGACCACGCCGCCCGGACCACCGGAGGCAGACTGCCCTCCGAACGCACCCTCGCGGCCCGCTACGAGGTCAACCGGCAGACCGTCCGGGCCGCCCTCCAGGAGCTGCGGGCCGACGGCCTGGTGGTCACCGGCCGGCGGGGCACCCGGGCCGCCCCGCTGCCGGTGGTCCCGCGCCCGGACCGGCCCGCCGGCCGGGCGGGCGCGCAGTCGCCCCCGTACGCCGCCCCGCCCGCCCGGCGCCCGGCCCGGGCCAGGCTCGGCCTGGTCACCGTGCCCCCCTCGCTCGCGGCGCTGCTCGGCATGGGCGGCGGGGAACGCACCCTGGTCCACCACCACCGGGTGTACGGCGCCGACGGCCGCACCCTCCAGCACACCGTGACCTACCTCTGCCCGGACACGGTGGCCCGCACCCCGGAACTCGCCGCCTACCTGGAACGGCCGTCCGCCGCGGGGGAGGAGGACCTGAGGCCGCTGCACCGCTGGCTGGAGCGGGCCACCGCCCGGGGGCGCACCGCCGAGACCATCACCATGACCCGGACCAGCCACCCCGCCGCCGCGTCCCCCGCCTGCGGGCTCTCGGTACGCCGCACCGTGCACGACGCCTCCGGCCGGCTGCTCGCCGTCACCGACCTGGCCTTCCCCGCCTGGGACCGGGTCACCTTCCACCGCGAACCCGAGGCGATCGCCTTCCGCGTCAGCTGACGGCGCGCCCGGCGCCCGGCGCCCGGCACGTGGTCCGGGCGGGGCGGCCGCGGCTCAGCCGACCGGCACCCGCCCGGGCTCCGGCCGCACCGGCTCCCCGCCCGCCGCCTCGGCACGCGGCCGCACCGGCCACCACAGGGAGCGGCCCAACAGGGCCGCCAGGGCCGGGACCAGCACCACCGACAGGACGAAGGCCGACAGCAGGATGCCCACCGCCGTGGCGAAACCGGTCTGCTGGAGGCCCGGTTGCGGGCTCACCGCCAGGCTGCCGAACGAGGCGGCCAGCACCAGGCCGGCCGTCGCGATCGCCGGGGCCGTGTGCCGCACCGCACGGCCCACCGCCGCCCGCGCCGGGCCGGGACGCTCCAACTCCTCCCGGATCCGGTCGGCGATCAGGATGTTGTAGTCGGTGCCGAGCGCCACCACGAACAGGAACAGCACCAGCGGCAGGGTGAAGTCCACCCCGGGCCGCCCCAGCGCGTGCTGGAACACCAGCGTCGCCGCGCCCAGCGTGGCCGTGAACCCGAGCCCCACCGCCACCATCAGCACCACCGGCGCCAGCAGGCTGCGCAGCAGCACCAGCAGGATCAGCGCGATCAGCACCGCCGCCACCGGGAAGATCACCTCCAGGTCCTCGCCGACCGCCACGGCGATGTCGGCGAACACCGCCGCCGTACCCCCGACGTGCGCCTCGGTCCCGGCCGGCACGTGTGCCCGTACGGTCTCCCGCACCGGGCCGGACACCAGGTCGCGGGCCCGCTGCCCGCCCGGCTCGGCCGTCAGCAGCAGGTCGACGCGGGCGGCGCCGCGGTCCGCGCTGATCACCGCCGGGGTCACCTGGCCGACCCCGGGCACCCGCGCCAGCGCCCCCGCCAGCCCGGCCACCCGCTCGGGGGTCATCGGGCGCCCGTCCCCGGCCTTCACGAACACCGTCGCCGGATCCGAGACCCCCGCCGGCATCGAGCGGGCGATCTCCTCCGCCGTCCGCACGGCCGCCGTCCGCTCACCGCCCGCGCCGCCCTGCCCGTAGTCCATCCGCACCCCGGACACACCCGCCGTCAGCGCCCCGAGCACCAGCACCGCGCCCACCGCGAGGGCCACCGGACGCCGGGCGACCAGCTCACCGAGCCGGCCCGCCGCACCCGCGCGCGGCGCCCGCCGCAGCGACTTGGAGGGCCAGAACATCCGTCGGCCCGTCACGGCCAGCAGCGCCGGCATCAGCGTCAGGCTGCCGAGCAGCATCACCAGCACCGCCACCGCGATCGCCGGCCCCAGCACCCGGAACTGGCCGAAGGAGGCGATCCCCAGCGTGGCGAACGCCGCGACGATCGTCAGCGCCGCCGAGGTGACCGCCGTCCCCACCCGGCCCGCCACCTCGGCCGCCGCCTCCCGGCCCGACTGCCCGGGATGGGCGCGCAGCTGCTCGCGGAAGCGGAACAGCAGGAAGAGGAAGTAGTCGATCCCGATGCCGATCAGCACCACGTTGATCAGCCCGGGCGTGGACGGGGCCAGGTCGACCCCCGTCAGCAGCGCCGCGCCGACCACCGCGCCCGCAGCCGCCCCGCCGACGATCGTCACCGTCACCAGCGGCAGCAGGGCCGCCGCCAGACTGCGGAACACCAGGACGTGGAGCAGCACGATCAGCCCGGTCATCGCGAGGCCGACGACCATGGAGCGGGTCTCCTCCGCGTCGACCGTGTCCACGGTCGTGGCCAGCCCGCCCGTGAAGCCCGTCCGCAGCCCCGCCTCCTGGAAGGCGGCGCGCGCCTGCTCCCGGAAGGCCCGGTAGGTGCCCTGCATCCCGGGATCCTGCGGATTGCCCGTCAGCTCCACCGGTACCAGCCGGAAGGCCCGGTCCGGCGCCGTTGCCCCCGCCCCGATCCGGGGCACCTGGGAGTGGTCCTGCAGCAGCGGCGGATCGTCCTTCGACCGCGGCATGACCACCCGCTGCCGGCCCAGCCGCCCGGCCACCTCCCCGATCCGCCGCTCGTCGGCGGCCGTCAGCGCCGCCCCGTCCGTACGGGCCACCAGCACGGTCAGCGGATCGGCGTCCGGCCGCACCCCGAAGTCCTCCTCGGCGATCCGCAGCGCGGCCGCCGAGTCGTAGCTCTCCGGCAGGAAACCGGCGTCACCGGACCGGGTGGCCCGGTGCACGAACGCCTGGCCCAGGATGGCCAGCGCGATCCCCACCACCGCCCAGACGGCGATCACCTTCCACGCGTGTCTCGTCGAACATCCCGTCAGGGCGCGGATCACTGTTCTCCTCCGGTCTCTGCGAAGCCCACCGCCGGCCCGGTCGCCGACGGGTCTCCAGACCATCAGCCGCCCGGACACCGCGCGTCGGGGCGCGGGAGGATCCGCCCCCCGGGACCCCGGTCCGGGCCGCGCCGCGGACCGGGACTGAGGTCCTGGTCCGTTCCCCGACCCAGGGACGCTGTCCCGACCAGGGCGTTTTGCCAGAATGGAGCTCCGCGGGGCGACCGCGCGCCGCCCCGGACCGGCCGGGCGGGAGCGGTCCGCGGAGGAGGCGGGGACCGATGGGCACGCGCGCCGAGCGCCTGGAGTGGACGCGGGGCGACGGACTGGTGGCGGTGGGGGCGGCGGCCACCGACCTCACCGGTCTGTCCCTCAGCGCCGTGGTGGACGGGACCCCCTTCACGGCCACCGCCGCGCTCGGACTGGTCCTCGCCGCCCTGACCCTGCTGGTGCGGCGCCGCCACCCCGTCCCGGTGCTCGGTGCCGTGCTCGCCCTGGGGCTGGTGGTGAACCTCGCCACCCCAGCGCCCCCGCACTTCGGCCTGACCCTGACCGTCGCCCTCTTCACCGTGGCCCGCCGCTGCCGGCCCGCCGCGGTCGCCGCCGCCGGCCTGGCCACCGTCCCGCTGGCCGCCGTCGGCCTGGGCGGCCGCCTGGTCCCCTCGGGCATGAACGTCCTCACCAACGCCCTCGCCGCCGCCCTGGTCGTCGGCGCCGCCGTCGCCGTCAACCGCTGGCAGCAGCAGACCGAGGCCAACCGGCTGCTGCTCGCCGAACGCGCGGTGGCCGAGGAACGCCGCAGGATCGCCCGCGAGCTCCACGACATCGTCGCCCACCACATCACCACCATGCAGCTGATGGCCGGCGGAGCCCGCGTCAGCCTGGAGCACGACCCCGGAGCGGCCCGCGAGGCCCTCGTGACCCTGGAGGCCTCCGGGCGGATGGCCCTCGGCGAGATGCGCCGGCTCCTCGACGTCCTGCGGGCCGGGGAGGAGGCGGAATCCGCCCCGACCGCCCCGCAGCCGGGCACCGACGACCTCCAGCGGATCGTCACGGAGTCCCGGCTGGCCGGGATGGACACGCAGTTCACCGTCCTCGGAACGGCCCGCCCGCTGCCGCCCACCGTCGGGCTGACCGTCTTCCGCGTCGTCCAGGAGGCCCTGACCAACGCCCGCAAACACGCCGGGAACGCGAACGCCCGGGTCCGGCTGACCTACCGGCCGCAGGAGGTGTCGGTCGAGGTGTGCGACGACGGCCCCGGCGAGGGGCCGCCGCGCCGCACGCCCGCCCGGCCGCGGTCCGGCCGCGCCGGGTACGGTCTGATCGGCATGCGCGAACGCGTCGCCCTGCACGGCGGCACCCTGGAGGCCGCACCCCGCGAGGGCGGCGGCTTCCGCGTCGCGGCCCGCCTCCCGGTCCCGGCCGCCGCCGCGGTCCCGGCCGCTGCCGCAGTCCCGGGCGCCGCCGAAGGAGAGGACCACCGCCGATGATCCGCGTACTGATAGCCGACGACCAGCCACTGGTGCGCCGCGGCCTGAGCCTGATCCTGGGGCCCCACCCGGACGTCGAGGTGGTCGGCGAGGCCGGCGACGGCGCCGAGGCGGTCGCGCTCGCCCTGGAACTGCGCCCCGACGTCGTCGTCATGGACATCCGCATGCCCGTCCTCGACGGGGTCCGCGCCACCGAGGAACTGGCCCGGGTCCGCCCCGGGTCCCGGGTCCTGGCCCTGAGCACCTTCGACATGGACGAGTACGTGGTCGCCGCCCTGCGCGCCGGAGCCTACGGCTTCCTGCCCAAGGACGTCTCCCCGGAGGAGCTGATCGCCGCCGTCCGCACCGTCCACACCGGCGAGGCCGCCGTCGCCCCGAGGCTGCTGACCCGGCTCATCTCCACCTACGTACGCACCCCCGTGCGCGAACCCCGGCCCGCCCCGGCCGCCCCCGCCGGACTCACCCCGCGCGAACTGGAGATCTGGCGGCTGCTCGCCACCGGCTCCGACAACGCCGAGATCGCCGCGGAACTGGACATCAGCGTCTCCACCGTCAAGAACCACCTCACCGGTGTCTTCGGCAAACTCGGCGTCCGCGACCGCGCGCAGGCGGTCATCGCCGCCTACGAATCGGGCCTGGTGGAGGCCGAACGGAGGAACACTTGATCACCAACTGCCCCCACACGGCCGGATTTCCCCCGGCGGGGAGGCTCTGACCTGCCCGAACACGGGCCGATTCACCCGTGCGGAGGAGGCGTCACCCATGGCACAGTGCCTGGAGCGCAACCTCCGGAGGGAGCCCCCATGCCTGACCCGCGCCCCGCGCCGCCGCTGCTGACGGCCGCGCCCGAGTGCCGGACCGAGCCGGGCCCGCTGCCCGACTGCCCCCGCTGCGCCGCCCCGCCGGAGCGGATCTCCTGGCGCCAGCGCCCGGGCGAGCCGGTGGTCCTGGTCTTCGACCCCTGCGGGCACCGCCACACCTCCCCGGCCCCGCCCCTCCTCGCCGTCACCGCACCGGACCCGCTGCGGCGTTGAGCCCGCCGGCCGACGGCCCGCCCGGCGTCACCCCGGGCGCCCCTGACCTCGTATCCTGCACCGGAGCGCTCACCGGGAGCCGCTCCGACGAGACGAGCCGTGCCGAGCCGTGCGCCGGCCCGGCGGGAACGGGAGAACCCTGATGGACGTGCAGCACTTCGAGCGGATCACCGCGTTCATCGAGGCGCGGCTCACCCCGCTGTTCGACGCGGAGACCGGAAGTGAGCGCGGCTTCGCCATGGACGACACCTCCCGGGCCCTGCGCGCGCTGCGCAACAGCGTGCTGGAGGCCTCCGCCGTCAAGGGGCTCATCGCCACGCGGGAGACGGCCGAGCCGCTGGTCCGCAAGGTCATCGACCAGTCGGTGGAGCACCACTGGGACGTCCTGCGCGGCATCGCCCGCCAGTGGGAGGACCACGCCGACTTCCGCAAGGAGTTCAAGCGCCACGCCTGGGAACTCGACGCGGCCCCCGCCGCCTGAGCACCCCCCTCAGCGGCTGGGCGCGCCGCCGATCAGGTAGCCGATCCGGCGCTCGAGCCCGCTCCAGCGCCGGTCGTGCCGGTAGGCGCGCCGCAGGGTCCGGGCCCGGGTCCGCGGGCGGCGGCCGTAGAACCGGCGCGCCCACGGTGAGGCCGGCCGGGCCAGGCGCACCGCCGCGATCAGGGCGATCAGCGGCACCACCATCCCGAACACCGCGAGCCGCGGCTTGCCCTTGAACAGGGCCACCACGGCCAGCAGCAGGTTGAACAGCACGGTGAGCGCGAGGAACAGGCGGTTCTCCAGCTGGTCCTCGCTCAGGCCGTCCACGCCCAGCGGCAGGAACCCGCACAGCAGCAGCCCCGCCAGGGCCGAGGTCATCACCACCACCTCGACGCTGAGCGTGCCCTCCTCGCTCCAGTAGACGTCGCTCAGGTGCAGGATCAGCGCGAACTCGTCCAGCACCAGGCCCGTCCCCATGCCGAACAGCACGGCCGCCACCCACGACCCCCACCCCGTGCGGCCCCCCGCGATCGCGGTGAAACCGCCGACGGTCATCAGGATCACCCCGGGCACGCAGTGGTGGACGTGGAGACCACCCGGGGTGACGTTGCGGAAGGGCCCCTTCCCGGCCCGGATCATCCGGGTGACCACCCGGGTCGCCACGAAGGTCACGACGAACGCCGTCAGGGCCAGCAGCAGGGGCAGCTTCCCCGGCTCCAGGATGTTGCGGTACCACCAGTCGCCCATGCCGTCACCCTCCCGGTGACGGCCGCCCCGCGCACCACGGGGACCGCCGTTCGGGCGCCCGTTCCTACACCGGAGCACCCGCCGGGTCGGCCTCCTCGGCGGCCGCCTCCCGCGCCGCCCGGCGGCGCAGCGCGTCCTCGTCGGTGTCCGCGTCGTACGAGATCAGCTTCGGCAGCAGCGCGGCCAGCAGCGCCACCGAGGCCACACAGGCCAGGCCGCCGCTCCAGAACGCCGGCCGGGTCCCCGTCCAGCCCGCCATCGTGCCCGCCCGCACCTGGCCCAGCTGCGGCCCGACGCTGTACGAGAGCACCTCGATCCCCGCGAGCCGCCCGCGCAGCTCCTCCGGGATGGTCTGGTTCCAGATGGTGGAGCGGCCCAGCGCGCTCAGCATGTCGCCGGCGCCCGCCGCCGCCAGGCACACCAGCACCAGCCAGACGTTCGAGAACCAGCCCGCCGCGGCGATGGCCAGGCCCCACGCGGCCGCCCCGGACACCACCAGCAGCCCGTGCCGCCGTACCCGCGACACCCAGCCGCTGGTCAGCCCCAGCACCAGCGAGCCGACCGCGCCCGCCGCGTACATCAGGCCCAGGGACCACTCGGCGTCGAGCTCGTCCGCGAGGAACGGGAAGATCGTGTTCGGGAACGCGAAGAACATCGCCGCCAGGTCCACGGCGTACGTCCCCAGCAGCACCGGCCGGCTCCACGCGTACCGCGCCCCCTCGGCGATCGAGCGCAGCGAGGGCCGCTCCGCACCGCCCGCCGGCGGCGCCGGGCGCAGCCGCGCGCACAGCACCACCGAGACGGCGAAGCCCACGACCGTCACCGCGTAAGCCGACGCGTATCCGGCGTACGCGACGACCACTCCGGCCAGCGCCGGTCCGGCGATCGCCCCGGACTGGTAGCGCAGCGCGTTCAGCGCGGCGGCGGCCGTCAGCTGGTCGTGCGGCACGATCCGGGCCATCAGCGAGTCAAGGGCCGGCCGCTGCAGCCCGCTCAGCGCCGACACCCCGGCCGCCACCACGTACAGCGGCCACAGCATCGGGTCCGGCAGCAGCGCGTTCACCAGCAGCACCAGCGCCAGCACCCCGAGCCCGGCCTCGGTCAGCAGGATCAGCCGCCGCCGGTCCACCGCGTCCGCGAGCGCGCCCCCGTACAGCCCGCACACCACCAGCGGCACCAGCTCCACCGCGCCCATCGCACCGACCGCCAGCGGCGAGTCCGTCAGGTGCTTGATCTGCAGCGGCAGGGCGATCATCGCCATGAACGAACCGAAGAAGGTGACCGTGCCCTGGAAGAAGAGGAGCCGGAAGTCACGGCTGGAACGCCAGGGGGACAGGTCGGGCAGTACGGAAGACAGGCGGGAGCTACTCACAACGGGCCATCGTGCGGGTCCACCGCGCCGTCCGGCAACGCATTTTCCCCCCGGACGGGTCAAAACGGCGTCCGGCCCGTGGCACGCCCCGTCCCCGGTGGCACCCATGGGTCATGCCCCCGGTCTCCCCCTTCCTGCGTACGGCAGCGTCCTACGCGTGGCGCCTGCTGGTCGTCGGGGCTGCCGTCTACGGGGTCTTCGTGGTCCTCGGCCGCTTCCACGAGATCGGCGTCGCCCTGTTCCTCGGCCTGGTGATCACCGCGCTGCTCTCGCCGCTGTCGCGGCGGCTGGCGCTGCTGGTCCCGCGCTCCCTGGCGGTGGCCGTCAGCCTCATCGGCAGCACGGTCGTCCTGCTCGGCGTGCTCGCCCTGGTCGGGGAGGCGGTGGCGGGGGAGAGCGAGACCCTGGTCCGGGAGTTCCGCGAGGGCCTCGTCAGCATCCAGAAGTGGCTGGAGCGGCCGCCGTTCCGGCTGAAGTCGGCAGCCCTCACCGACATCCAGTCCCGCATCGCCGACTACCTCTCCTCCCACCGCTCGACCCTGCTCAGCACGGCCGTCAGCGGCGCCGGGCACGTGGTGCAGGTGCTGACCGTCCTGGCGCTCGCGGTGTTCTCCTCCGTCCTCTTCCTGCACGGCGGCGACCGGCAGTGGGCCTGGTTCTGCGCCCAGCTGCCGGAGGGGGCGCGCGAGCGGGTGGGCGTCGCCGGGCGCGCGGCCTGGCGCACCTTCACCGGCTACACGCACGGGATCGTGCTCGTCGCGGGCACCAACGCGGCCCTCGTCGGGCTCGCCCTCTACCTCCTCGGGGTCCCGCTGGCCCTCCCGCTGGCCCTGCTGGAGTTCTTCGCCGCCTTCGTCCCCCTGATCGGCTCCCCGGTCGCGCTCGCGGTCGCCGCGGTGGTCGCGCTGGCCGCGAAGGGGCCCGTCATCGCCGGGGTGGTGGTCGCCCTCATCGTGGTGATCGGCCAGATCGAGGGCCATCTGCTGCATCCGCTGGTGATGAGCTGGGCGGTGGCGCTGCATCCGCTGGTCGTGGCCGTCTCCGTGATCGCGGGGGCCATCGCGGCCGGGGTGGTCGGCGCCGTGGTCGCCGTGCCGGTGGTCTCGGTGACCTGGTCGGTCCGCACCGCGCTGCGCGCCCACGCCGCGGCGGCGGCCGCCGCCCTGCCGCCGCCCGAGCCGCCGCCCGTGGTGGGGTCCGGGCCGGACGGCTGAACCGGCGCGGGCCGTCTACCGTAGGACGTGGAGGTGGTTGCCATGGCAGAGCGCTCCGGCGGAGCGGCGCCGCGGAATCTCGGGGACGACCGGTTGCTGAAGGAACTGGAGACCATCCACCGCACCCGGCACGAGACCCTGCTCCACGGTTCGGACGACGCGCTGGCCACGCACACGCAGCGGCTGAAGGAGCTGGAGGACGAGTACCTCCGCCGGCACCCGCAGCGCGCCCCCGCCTCGGCCCGCACCCGCGAGGGCGCCCGGGCCCGCGCCTCGGGCGAACCGTAACCGCTCCCGCTCGGGCCGGCGTCCCTGCGGGGCTGCTCCCCGCCCCGCCCTTCGCCCGTTCCCTGAGGCTCCGCCCCAGACCCCGCGAGCGTACGGGGTCCGGGGCTTGCCCCGGGGAACGGTGGAAGGGCGGGTAGGGGACCAGCCCCGCGCAGCGGAACCTCAGCGGAAGGCGGGCGTCGCCGGGGCCGGGCCCAGGGTGGTGGTGCCCGGGGCCGCCCGGTGGCCGAGCCCCGTACGGTAGGCGTCCAGCGCCGCCTCCGTGCGGCCCGCCCTCCGCAGCAGATCCCCGAGCAGCCGGCACAGGTCCGCCAGGTCCCCGCCCGCCCCGCTCCGCTCCAGCAGCGCCAGCGCCCGTACGTAGTGCTCCTCGGCCGCCTCCGGCTCCCCCCGCTCCTCCGCGATCAGCCCCAGCAGCCGGTGGGCCCCGCCCGCGTGCACCGCGCCCGGGTCCGAGCCCTCCGCCAGCAGCCCCGACACCAGCTCCGCCGCCTCCTCGTGACGGCCCAGCCGCCGCAGCACGTCCGCCAGTTCCACTTCCACCTGCGCCGTGTACAGCGCGGCCCGGCGGGCCGTGAGCATCTCCCGGGCGATCCGCAGCTCCCGCTCGGCCGCCGCCAGCTCCCCGTGCTGCGCCTGGACGTAGCCGCGCATCCAGTGGCAGTGCGCCAGATCGGTGCGCAGCCGCAGCTGCCGGTAGACGGCCTGGGCCTTCGCCAGTGACGCGTCGGCGTCCGCCACCCGCCCCTCGGCGAGGAAGGTGCGGGCCACCTGCCGGTGCATCCCCGCCACCAGCGCGGGGTCGGCGACCTGCGGGGCCAGGGCCAGCGCCAGTTCCGCCGCGTGCGCCGCGCGGGCGTGGGCGCCCATGTCGATGTACGGGCCGATCACCGCCGAGTACAGCAGCACCAGCGCCTCCGGATCGGCGAGCCCGCCCGCGTTGAGTCCGTCGATGGCCGACTCCAGCAGGTAGCAGGCGTACCGCAGTTCCCCGGCCAGCAGGTGCGCGACGGCCCGGCCGCGGATCGGCCGGGCCCGGCGGGGGAGCGGTTCGCCGGACAGGAGCTGCTCCGCCACCTCGAAGTGCCGGGCGGCCTCGGCCAGTTCCCCCGCCTCCAGCGCGCAGTCGCCGAGTCCGAGCAGGGCCTCCGCCCGCTCGTCGGCGAGCCCGAGCCGCTCCGCCTCGGCGAGCAGCCGCCGGAAGTGGTCCGCGGCCTCGCGGGCCGAACCCGTGGCGAGCGTCCGCTGGGCGTCGGTCAGGGCCAGCCGCAGTTCCGTGCCCAGGGAGGCCGGGCGCCCGGTGGCCAGTTCCTCGTACGAGGTGCCGAGCCGCCCGGCGAGGAACCGCAGTGCGGTCTCCGACGGCCGCACCTTCCCCGCCTCCAGGGTGGACACGTACGCCGGGGTGTACGCGGGTTCGGCCAACTGCCGCTGTGTCAGACCGCGTTCGCCGCGCAGCCGCTGCACCCGGCGTCCGATCTCGGCCGGTTCGTCCATGAACTCCCCCTGTTGTCCACGAGGTTTCCTCAACTCCCCAGTATCCGGCGGGAGTCACCCATTGCGCACGCCCTCGGGCGCCCCCTAGTTTAAGCAGCCGGTTCAGCAGATTTAACCGTTCACTTAACCCCCCTCGACTTCCTGCCCCGGCGGAGGAAACCCATGAAGAGAACCGTCCGGCCGGCCCTGCGCGCGGCGCTCGCGGCCGTCTGCGCGAGCGCCGCCCTCCTGGCCGCCCCGGCCCTGCCCGCCGCCGCGGCTCCGCCGCCCGGCCCGAGCGCCCGCCCCGGCGTCGAGGTCGAGATACCCGGGCCGGAACACGGCGCCGAAGCCGGATCCGGCCACACCCGGGTCCCGGCCGCCGGCCGCGCGAAGGCCGCGCCCCGCCTCTCCGAGTCCGCACGGGCCGCCGACGGGCAGGTCACCAAGACGGTCGACAACGGGCCCACCTCCGACCGGCTCGACGTGGTCTTCGTCGGCGACGGCTACACCGCCGCCGAGCTGGACCGCTTCCACGCCGACGTCCGCGCCAAATGGGCCGAGGTCACGGCCGTGGAGCCCTACACGACCTACCGCGACCTGTTCAACGTGTGGACCGTGGACGCCGTCTCGGCCCAGTCCGGGGTCTCCGGCGACCCCGGCCCGGACACCGTCCGCGACACGGCGCTCGGCTCGTACTTCTGGTGCGGGTCCATCGAGCGGCTGCTGTGCGTGGACCAGCCCAAGGTCGACGCGTACGTGGCGAAGGCGCCCGCCGCGGACCTGGTCATCGTCCTCGCCAACAGCGCCAAGTACGGCGGCGCCGGCTACAACGAGCCCAGCCCCACCCTCGGTTACGAGGGCATCTCCACGGCCTCCGCCGGCCACCCCAAGTCCGGCCAGGTCGCCATCCACGAGACCGGCCACTCCCTCGGCAAGCTCGCCGACGAGTACTTCTACCCCGGCGTCCCCGACTACGAGAAGTACACCGGCCCCGAGCCCGCCGACCCCAACACCTCCACCCTGGACGCCGGCGCGATGGCCGCGCAGCGCGCCAAGTGGTACCGCTGGCTCGGCGAGACCTCACCCGACGGGGGTACCGTCGGCGCCTACGAGGGCGGCGGCTACTACGTGACCGGCCTCTACCGGCCCACCGACAACTCGATCATGCGGGTGCTGGGCAAGCCCTTCAACCTGCCCGGCGTGGAGGCGATGATCGCGGGCTTCCAGCGGCACGCCCGCCTCGTCACCCCGCTCACCCCCACCGACCGGACCCTGCGGCTGCGGAACACCGCGAAGGCCGCCGTCCCCCACCTGGCCTCCGCCGACGGGCGCCAGCCGACGGTCCGCTGGTACCTCGACGGCCGCGAGCTGAAGCGGTTCGCGGGCCGGACGGAGGTACGGGTCGCCGAACTGTGGCTGCTGGACCTGCGCACCCACAAGCTGTCGGTGACCGCCGAGGACCGCACCCCCGCCGTCCGCGACCCGGAGATCGCCCGGAGCCTCTCCTCCACGGCGACCTGGGACGTCCGGCTGTAGCACGCGTTCAGCCGCCGGCGCCGGCTTCCGGCGCCGGCAGGCCGTCCCACAGGGCGCAGTGGTGCGCGGCCGCCGCGTCCACCGCCCGGATCCCCCCGGGGCCCGGCGCCAGCCGCAGCACCGACGGGGTCCGCCCGTCGAACCGGGGCCAGGCCGGCGCCCCCGGCGCCTGCGGCGAGCCGGTGCGGGCGAAGCGGGTCCAGTAGCCGGTCAGCCGTTGCGCCAGCGCCGCCTGAGGTCCCGTCAGGGGCGCCATCCGGAACAGGTAGGGCAGCTCGAAGCCGTGCGCCGCCCCGAAGGGGAAGCCGGCGCGCTCCGGCAGGCCGGTGAAGTTCGGCGCCCCGGTGTCGCTGAACAGGTAGCCGTACACCGGGACGTACCGGGCCAGGGCGCGGCTGTCGCGCAGCGTCGGGCAGGTGAACGAGGCGTCGGACAGGGCGGTGGCCCAGGCGATCGCGGCCGAGGGGAACGCGGCCTGCGGATACGCCGCCGCGACCGCCGCGGCCGAGGCCCCGAAGGAGGTGCGCAGCCGCTCGCCGTACTCCCGCCCCCCGTCCACCGGGTAGGCGGCCAGGGTCGGCGAGACGAACAGCCGCATCTCGTCCAGGGTGCTGCCCTGGATCACCGGCACCCGGTGGAAGCGGCCGGTCTCCAGGGCCCGCCGGGGCTCCAGGGGCAGCAGGGCGTTCCCGTACGCGACTCCGGAGAACCGTTCCATCAGGGCGGCCGTCACCAGCCGGTGCGCGTCCAGGCCGCGCAGGCAGTCGAGGACCTTCCCCGCCGGACGTCCGCCGCAGCCGAGCCCGTCCGCCGCCGCGACGCCGGCCCCGACCACCCGTTCCTCCGGCACGAAGGGCTCGTAGGTGCCGACCGTCGGCAGCAGGGCGTACGGCGGCATCGTGGTCGAGCAGGAACCGCTCTGCACGATCGCCCGCTGGAACAGGCCCGCCGAGGCGGGGGAGACCAGGTGGGCGCAGACGCCGAGCCCGCCCGCCGACTCCCCGAACACCGTCACCCGGCCCGGATCGCCCCCGAACGCGGCCGCGTTCGCCCGGACCCAGCGCAGCGCCGCCTGCTGGTCGGCGAGCCCGAAGTCCGGGGCACCGCCCAGTTCGGGGTGGCCGAAGAAACCCAGGATCCCCAGCCGGTAGTTGACCGTCACCACGACCGCGCCGTCACCCCGCACGGCCAGCGGCTCCGGCGGGTAGAGGTCCGCCGCGCCCAGGCGGAAGCCGCCGCCGTGGAACCACACCATCACCGGGCGGGCCGGGCCGCGGCCCGCCCGGGCGGTGACGTTCAGGTACAGGCAGTCCTCCGAGCCGCTCGCCCCGCCGGGCCCGATCGCCGGGAGCTGCGGGCAGCGGGCCCCGGGCGCGCCCGCGTCGAGCACGCCCGTACGGCGCGGCGCGCGCTGCGGAGGCCGCCAGCGCAGGGGGCCCGTGGGCGGGGCGGCGTACGGGATCCCCTCGAAGGTCGCGTACGCCCCGTGCCCCCGCCCGCGCACCGGCCCCTCGGCGGTCCGCACGACGGGCCGCCCGCCGCCCCCGTCCGGCCGGTCGGGGGACGACGACCCGGACCCGGCGGCACTGAGCAGGGCCACCCCGGCCAGCACCGCCCCGACCAGCCGACGCGGGACCCGCCCCCGGGGTACGCGAACACGGCGCCCCCGCGCCAGGCCGGAACCGGCCCCTCGGGTGCACGCCGGCCGCGGCCCGTCACCGGGGGGCCGGCCGGGAACCACGGGGTCGGCACGAATGCCGGGGTCGGCGGGGGCGTCGGGGTCACCGGGGTCGGTCGGGGCGGCGGAGGTGGCACGCGTGCCGGGGTCGGCGGGGTGGTTTGGGTCGGCGGAGGTGGCGCGCATGCCGGGGTCGGCGGGGTGGCTTGGGTCGTTCGGGTCGGCGGAGGCGGCGCGCATGCCGGGGTCACCGGGGGCGGCAGGGTCCCCGGGGTCGGTCGGGTCGGCGGAGGCGGCTCGCATGCCGGGGTCGGCCGGGGTGGTGTCGCCGGGAGCGGCGTGCATGCCGGGGTTGGTGCGGGCGCCGGGGGCGGCCGGGTCGGCGGGGCCGTCCGGGGCGGTGGGTTCCCGGCGGGCGACGCGGTCGTTACGGCCGTCGCGGCCGGTGGGGTCGGTGCGGGGATCCTGCACGGCTGGCGTCCCTCCCGGAGGTCGGCCCTCCTGAACGAGTGCCCCTCCCGGGGCGGACCCGCTCGCGCATCCGGCACACGGGGCGGGGACGGCGGCCCCCTCCCTCGCGGGGCGGTGCGCCGGACACCGCCCGGGCGGCGGCGGAGGCGTGGCGACGGGCCCCGGGGGCGGGGCCAGGACCCCGCCACTGTGCCCCGCCCACCGCCGCGCGGGCCGCCTTGGGCCCGGCGTGTCCGGCCAGGCGCCCGGACACGCCGGGGGAGCCCCCCGTTTGCCCGCCCCGAATGGCGCAGTGCGGGCCGGTGCCGCTGAATGTCACCAAGCGTGCGCGTCCCATGACGCACGATGACCGGCGTGCGATGCGTAGACCCGCGCGTCGGCGAGACGGAGCTTTCCATGAATGACCCCAGCACCCTCGCGGCGGCGAACCACGGCGACCGCGACGGCCTTCCCACCGCCACCCCTGAACCGACCGCCGACCCCCACCCCGAGCCCCCCGCCTCCCCAGCCCCCCTCGAACCCCCCGCCCCCGCACTCCACGCCTCCCCGGCCGTACACCCGGCCCCCGCCCCGGAGCCCCCCGACACCCCCCGGCCCCCCACGGCCGCCGGGCCCGCAGCTCGGCCGGACCTCCACCCCCTCCCCGAACCCACCGGCCCCGGCGCGGGGTTCCACACCGACCCCCGGCCCGCAGCGGTGTCCCCGGTGCCGGGGACCGGGTTCCAGGACGGCCCGCGGCCCTTCGCGGCGCCCCCGGAATCCGGCGCGGGGTTCGACCCCGACCCCCGGCCCGCAGCGGTGTCCCCGGTGCCGGGGACCGGGTTCCAGGCCGCCCCCCGGCCCCTCGGGGTGTCCCCGGAACCCGGCGCCGGGCTCCACACCGACCCCCGCCCCCTCGCGGCGACCCCCCTGACCGGCGCGGGGTTTAGCGCCGAGCCGGAGTCCCGTGCGGAAGGCGCGGCGGGGCGGCCGGAACCCGGGGCCGCGTCGCAGGGCGGGCTCCGGACGTTCCCCGGAGCCCCCGGCGGCCGGTCCGGAACCGGCGGGCTCCCCGCGGAGCTCCAGCCCCTCGCGGAGAGCGGCCACGAGCCCGGGGCCGCTCTCCGAGAGGTCCCCGCGGCCGGCCCCGCCCCCGCCGGTCCCGCCCCCCAACCCGCCCCGCACCCCGAGCCGCTGCGCACCCTGCTGGAGACGGCCGCGACCTGCCGGCCCGTCGAGGAGGTCACCGCGCTGGTGGGGCTCCTCAAGGACTCCGGCCGGCTCGCGAACCCCGGGCACGACGCCCTCCGCGCGGCCGCCGTCGCCCGGCCGGTCGAGGAGGTCCGCCGGATGGTCGCCCTGCTGGGCGAGCACCCCGACGAGGAGGCCGAGGCGGACATCACCCTGCGCGCGGCCGCCGTCGGCCGGCCCATCGAGGACGTGGCCCTGCTGGCCACCATCCTCGATCCGGACGGCCCCGGCGCCGCCCCCGCGCATCCCCCCGGCGCAGCTCCCGAGTCCGGCCCGGACGACGCCCCGACGGCCCGCCTGGCGGCCCGGGCGGCAGCCACGGCGGCCCGGGCGGCCGACCCGGCCGCCCACCCGGACCGGCCC